>JBDNFT010000070.1:0-8239 GCA_041689695.1 Planctomycetaceae bacterium
ACTTTACCTCGCTCTGCTAAAGCAGCGATGTAAGACCGATGGCTTATCAGTTGACGCCGAAACGCTAGGCAAACAGCTAAGGCTGCATCTTCATCGTGGTATCGGCTACATGGCAGTGCATGGCTTCATCAAGCACGTCGATGACCTTGTACGGCTGACGAAGAAGGCTTGATCGTGGGAAAGAAGACACTGGCTTCCGTGATTACTGACGTTTTGCAGGCAAAGGGTTCGCCGATGTCCGCAGCCGAAGTCTATGCCGCCATCACTGACAGCAACTTGTTTGAATTCAATTCCAAAGATCCCGTTGGCATCGTTCGCAGTGCCCTCTCTCGCCACAGTGTCGAGAACCAGCATTCCTGTGCCTCAAAGACGAAACACTTCACCCAGCTTCCTGACGGAAAGTATCGACCGCTCAGATAGCTGTCACAGGTGCCATCGATTACGATGGTACCTGTGCGTAGCTGTTCCCTCCGCCGCCAACGATGACGATCCATTGCACGCCGGGTTCGCGGGGGGGCGGTGAGGTTTTGGAGGGCGGATTCGGAAGTCAGGGGCAGGAGCTTCAGGGCGGTCTCAAACGAGACTACGCACTTGAACGTCGGAATGGCATTCTTGCAGTAGGACGCGATGAGTTCAGGGATCTCGTGTTTCGGCATGCATTAGATGCTGGAAGCTGAAGTGCAAAACCTTGAATTCGCTAAGACACTTTCATTCTCTATTCCAAACCAGTTTTATCCCGGAACACTGCGTTCCTTTTTTCCTCTCCCGACGCAAAGCATTCGCATCAGTCGCTCGCAGTTGGAATTGCTTCCCCATAATTCAGTCGCGGCAGAAGACTCAAGCCTGAAGCCTGCTGCTCAATTGCCTGAGCCGACCAGCCCGCCAGTCGTGCCATCCCGATTACGATGGACTGTCGATCGGGCGGAATGTCCAGCAGCGACATGACTTTGACTGACAACCAGTCGGCCGTTGGAAAATACTGTTCAGCCGCCAGAACTTTTTCCAGCCGAGCCGCGCATCCGGCAAGTCGAATGCGATCGCTACTGCCGAGAAGTGTCAGCACTTTGTCCGCCATGATTTCCGCACGGACATCATCCTGAGATGTTGAAAATCCAAATGGCATCGCCTGCCCTTCACGGCGGCGCCACCATGCTTCGGCCTGTCCGGGGCTCTGAAAACTGAACAGCAATTCGCTGGCCCAAAGGTAAGGATCGTTTCGAAGTTGCGAAACAAATACGGTCGCCGCTGACTGCTGAGCGGCCGCTATGTGAGTCGTCGCACTGGCGGTGAAACGGGCCGTGAAACACGCAGGGCGCATTTCGGTCAGACACTGACAAATCATCACGGCATTCATCGCAGCGTCTTCCGCTGCTGACGGTCGTTCCGTTGAACGACGAAGGCGATGCAGCAATCGGCCAGCCCACGACAGTTCGGTTTCATCCGCTGACAATTCCGTTGGTCGCAAACAATCGCTGTTATCTGCATCACCCAACCCTGCAGACAGAATCATCGGCAGTTGAGCCAGCAAACGCATCACGCGAGATCGTGCGGCTTCGGGAGAAATATCTAATGGAGTCGGATCAAAGAACGACAACAGCGATATACACAGCGGCAGGAATTCCAGAGGTCGTGTCGACAGCGGCAGATGCGATACCATTTCAAGTGCCGACCGATCAATCACTGCCGAATCCGCCATGATCGAACTACAGTCAGCCAGCTCTTCTTCCGTCGGCAACGACTGATGCAACAGCAGCCACAGAACACGTTCGAATAATGGATCGGTCGTCAGATCGTCGATCGACTGACCGCAATAGGAGATGACGGAATCTCCGAACGACAGCAATGCAGTCGTTCCGCAAACGATGTCCGTCAGACCTGATCCATTCACCGGAGACGGAACGCGAATGTCGTTCACAAGTCTCCGAAGTCCATCCTTAAAATGCGCTGCAGGTTGGGCTGATTGATCCATAAAATCAGATTCCTTTCCTATTCACGACCAAAACATTCACAATCCGTTTGTTCCGCGATATTCGGCGAGATTCGTTCTCACCAGTATCACGGCTGCCTAACCATTCCACTGCCTGACAAAAAGAATGTAGCTACTCGGAAAGCAACTGTGAACCGACTCACGACGTTTGGTAAACTGCGCAGACATGAGAAGACAGCAAAGCAGATTCTGCGAGCGGCGTGGCCTGCTGAAATCGACGGAATTTGTTTCGAAACAATTTCTTCGCCGTAGGATGGACTTCCAGTCCGTCCGAAAACGACGGACTGGAAGTCCATCCTACATTTAGAAACCCAGCTAATTATTTCTGGAAACCAAATTCCCTGATTGATCATGCGCGACGCATCAGGGGATTCACATCCCCGCTCGCCTGAAGTCTACACCGGCGTATCAACACCTGGATCAAACCGGCGAAACGCATAACCCAGCAGCGGAATCAAACCAGCGCATTCGGCCAGCAGAACACAAGTGGCTGGGATCACAGCAAACAATGTCGAGCCCATCAGAGCACCTGGAATGACTGCGATCCCTACAAGCGTGAGGCAGGCAAAGAGCACAGCCATTTTGAAAAACACAAACATCATCTGTTTGCCACCGTTTTGAAAATCGCCCGGAGCACCTTTCGCCATCCGAGTCGGAAAGACATAGAACACCAATTTGTCGATACCAAACAGCAGGAAGTTAAATGGAAATGCCAACACCGCCGCAAAGAGTAGCCATCCGGCAACTGACGGCAACATGGCACAAAGTGCCAGAAACAACGAAACCTGCACCGATGAAATCAGAGCAACAAACCCCAACAATTCACCCACGACAATCGCCCTCGGACTCAGCGGAAGTGACTTCAGGTAACCGACACGCTCAATTTCATTTTGAAGCGATAGACTAATTAGAACACTGACGTAATTCATCACTACGATTGCGGCTCCGGCAGCAGCCAGCGACTCCGCAGGATTCTTGCGATGAATTGAAAATGCCAGACCTCCTGCCAGAAGCAGGGCACCACCAAGCAGCACGAACAGCTTCAGCGAAGTACGAATATTCGTCGTGACTCTTTGCCATATAATCGGCCCAAGCCCATTCCAGAACGGCAGCAGCGGCAGTCGGCGGCCGGCAGACTTCGATGTCGGCGAACCAAACACCTGCCATATGCCTTTCGATTGAGCGCGTTTCATTCGAGCGGTCATTTTTTCGCTGATCGCAAGAGCGGCTTCCAGTGATAGACCATCCAGTCGATATACCGAGGCCAGCAAGCACAGATCGAGTACGAAAACAGTGCCAAACGAAGTCAGAAACATCGAAATATCCTGCGGAAACAGCATTCGAGTGAACACGCCAAATGGTGCCAGCAGAATGGCTCCTGAAGTTGAGTTCCGGAAGGCATTGGCCAACGACGCAAAGTTACCGTCTGGAGCGTCGATGATTGTTTGCGAAACGGCCATCAGCAAAAGTGACAGCACAGTGACCCCGATCAGTCTCCGTACTAAAACACTTGAACGAGCCTCAAAGACCTGTCGCAGAAACGCGACGTTCATCGTCAGTAATTGCAGAAAGGCCAGTGTCAGTATCAATCCCAATAAACCACCCAGCCACATTCCTGGACTGCTTGCAAAGACGAACGACATCAGCAGACTGACAAACAGCATTCCGGACAGACTCTGCAACAATTTGTAAGACAATAGCTGCCGCCGCTGGAACGGAGCGGGAAACAGAAAAGCAACCTCGCTGGCTGTGAAGTAGACAGTCGATTCACCGGTGGAGAATAACACCGTCCATGTCGTAAACGAGAAGATTCCGAACGTGGCGAAATCCCGCATGCGGTCTATCATCCCCACTGCGGCAAAAGGCGTGGAAGCTGACATGTGTCCGAAGAAGATCATTGAACCGAAGCTCCAGCCCATCATGGCCAGCATGAAGCCGAACTGAAACACCCCGCGCACGGTTTTCAGGCTGCGGCCCGCTTGTCGGAAACCACCACGGCATTTCAGACGAAACAGTTTCCATAATGCCGTGTGAAACATGAGAGTCCGTCTGGTAGTAGAATCAGTTCGTACGTTCTGTCAGTTGGAAGAAGACATCTTCCAAAGAGCCATCTGCTGCACCGTGCTCTGCCAGTTTGCTTTTTGCTTCTGCCAAAGTCCCCTGAAACAACGACTGCCCGCGGTGCATCAGCAGCAGATGAGTACACAAGTCCTCGATCAGGTCGAGCAAATGCGAACTGACCATCACCGCCGCGCCGGCCGCCGCTCGCTGTCGAATGGATTCTTTCAATGTACGAATTGCGCGCGGGTCGAGCCCCGTAAGTGGCTCATCAAACAGAATCGCTTCAGGCTGATGCAGATAGGCACAACAAATTGCAACCTTTTGCCGCATCCCGCGTGAAAGCTCCTGAGCAATCGTGTCCCGCTTCTCGATCAATTCAAACTGAGTCAGCAAACGTTCAGCCTCTGCCGAGAAATCGCTCACACGGTAGACCGCAGCGGTAAACTCAAGGTGTTCCCAAACGGTCAATACGTCGAACAAACATGGTTCATCCGGAATAAACGCAAGGCGACTTTTCGCCGCGATCGGATCCGCGACAATGTCGTGCCCCGCGATGCTCAATCGACCTCGAGTGGGTGGAATAATCCCCGCAAGAGCCCGCAGCGTCGTTGTTTTGCCTGCTCCGTTGGGGCCGACCAGACCAACGATCGAACCCGCTGCCACCTCAAGACTGAGCCCACGCACTGCAACTGTCTCGCGATATGACTTTTCATACCCTTCCACTCGAATCATGAATCGCCCACCATTCGTCAGAGAACATCGACAACGCAGTATCAGGAAGAAGTGTCATCAATCGGCTCAATCGATTCGCCGTTGTCGATTTCCATCCTGCATTTCGGCAGGCTTGAGATAAACAAGCGGCCGTAGGGTTTTGTCAGGACTCGCGGGTCGAGAATCACGACACGGCCGGTGTCGTTGCGATGGCGGATGAGGCGGCCGAAGCCTTGTTTCAGCTTGATGATCGCTTCCGGTGTCTGGAAATCACGGAAAGGATTCCCGCCGCGTGCTTTGATCGTTTCCAGTCGAGCTTCCAGCAGCGGATGATCGGGCACGCTGAACGGCAATCGGGGGATAATCACATTCTGCAGCGCATCGCCGGGGACGTTGACGCCTTGCCAGAAACTGTCGGTGCCAAACAATACGGCTCGCTCATCAGCGCGGAAGCGGTCGAGCATCGCAGAACGCGGCAAACCCTTGCCCTGGCAATACAGCGACAGGTCATGCTGAGCCAGCCAGCCGGTGAGCCGATCGGCGCAGAACTGCATCATCGAATAACTCGTGAACAGCACAAACGCGCGGCCTTGTGTGTCCAACAAATGCCGCTGAATGCGTTCGCAGCATTGCTGATTGAACCGAGTCGGGTCAACCGCTGGATCAACCATATTGGTCGAAAGAATCAGCCGTGTTTGTGTCTCATAGTTGAACGGACTGCCAAGTCGAATGTCGCTGCCTTCGGTGAGGCCGACACGTGATCGAAAGAAGCTGAAATCCTTCGCACCGGTCGCTAACGTGGCACTCGTCATGATCACGGACGGAATGGCGTTGAATAAGTGCTCACGAAGAATCGGCCCGACTTCCACCGGCGCGCTCATGAGCGACAGACGTTGTTTATAGGTGCCGGATTGCTCAACCCAATATACGCAGTTTTCGATCGACTGTCGCGTCCACGACTGGATGTTGTCCGCGAGCATCTTGCAGCGATCGCTGGCGGATTTAAGTTCCACCTGATTGGCTTCGGTTGTCGCTGCTTCAGCGGCTGCGGCGATCATCATCGCCAGGCGGCTGAGTTCCGGAGTCAGATTGTTCGTGACATCGATCGGCCGCATCAGCCGACCGTTTTTTTTGCAGAAGCGAGCCGCCCAGTCTGCTGTATCCATAAAATACTGCATTGCGACCGTACGAATCTTTGACGCCTGCTTCTGCGCATCCTTCAGATTGTGTGTGAGCAGCAATCCGCGATTGGCCTGCTCGTTGTATAGCTTGTTCAGCATGTAATCGACCTGGCCTTCGGTGACCGAAAGTCCCAGATGATCAGCCGCCACACTTTCCATTGTGTGAGCTTCGTCAAAGATAACGGTGTCGTATTCCGGCAGAATACTGGCATCGTCGCGCCGCAGTGACAGGTCCGAAAAGAACAATGCATGATTCACGATCAACAGATCCGCATTCCAGACCCGGCGACGAGCGGCGTAGTAGAAACACTTGTCGTGAGTCGGACATTTTTTGCGCAGGCAATCTCCGTGATCGCTGAGTACTTCGTCCCAGACATCGGGCTTCGGCTGAAACGGAAGATCCGATCGGCTACCGTCGGTCGTCTTGTGAGCCCATTGGCGAATCTTCGCGAGTTGCTGCTGGCCTTCAGGTTCAAACATCGACTTTTGAGAGGAACGCTGCACAGCTTTGTCGAGCCGTCGCAGGCTGATGTAGTTGCCGCGTCCCTTCACGAGGACCGCTGAAAACTCGACGGGCAGCACGGATTGCAAAAAAGGAATATCGTGCTGAATCAACTGTTCCTGCAGGGCGATCGTGTGCGTCGAAACAATGATGCGACGCTTCTTTTTCTCGGTCCCCTGCTCTGCCTGGGCCGCAAGAATCGCGGGTATCAGATATGCAAAACTTTTGCCGACGCCGGTGCCTGCTTCTGCAACCAGATGATGTCGCTTTGTTAGTGCCGACTCAACCGCCAGCGCCATTTCAAGCTGTTCCGGACGCGGTTCGTAATCCTGCAGCCGCCGAGCAATCACGCCCCCGGCTCCCAGTATGTCAGCAACCGATGGAATTGTGTCAGTCATGCAAGATGCCGAAATCCTGGCAGAGTTGCTGCAAGGATATGGGAAAGAACGGCGAGGCGTTGTAGGTCGTGTTCGTTAAATGGGCGACGCGGATCATTTGCCTGCATCTGAATGACACCCTGGCAAGTCTGATTCGGACCCGGAATCGGCATACATAATAGCGACTGTCGACTCAGATCGCTTATCGTTGGCTTCTCGTTTGCATCTTTTCGCCAATGATCGGTCACCAGCAGACCTTGGCATTCCGAAACAGACCGACGCATCAACGGATGACACAGGAAAACTGAGTCACCGTCCTCACGGGAGTTTGTCGCAATTATGCGAAAACCGTCCGAGGACTCCTCATTGATGGCAATCAGGGCGTGATTGATGGCAATCAGGGCGTGAGAGGCCGCAGAAAACAGATCGAGCAGCGATTGCAGAACAAAATCAATTCGATTGGCTACGGGTGAATTGATGATCGCCTGAGACAGTCGAACCACATGCGAAAGTTTACGAGTCGCATCATCTCCGTTCCAGGTTCCAAGCGGCAGGTCATGCAAGTCGAGCGAAGCGACAACTCGCGGGCCTTCGATACCCGGATGCTCAACCAATTCCTCCGGACTTACAACATCACCCGTGCACACAATCTTCCGACGAATCGATTGTTCCGGATCAGCTTCGTCCGGAAGCGGCGTCATCATCTTCAGGGGATACCGTTCCAGATCATACGATAAGCCTGAAGAGTCATCATCTGCGTCTGGTTCAGTTTCAAGATAGAGATAAGTCGCTCCCGCGAATTCCAGAATGTCGCGGTGGCTCAGACGCTTGCTGCTCTTGATACGAATTCCATTGACCAGCGTACCATTGCGACTGTCGAGATCCTTCACCTCCGTGTGTGTCTCGCAACATTGGATCGACGCATGTGACTTACTCGCCGCTGCCGTTGTCAGCAACACATCATTGCCTTCAGCACGCCCAACTCGAATTGTTCTAAACGGCAATCGGACAACGTCCTCCGCTTTTCCTCGAACCATTTTTTGCAGAAACGGCATGATGGAGGGAAACCTTTTGGAGTGTTCAGGCGGGAATTCATGGAACTGAAGTGGCGGCAGTCTACTCAGTCTGTCGCGATTCGCTCAACATTGCGGGACGAAAGAACAACCGACTTACGGACTCTGCACCTGACGCCTGCCATGACCGACACGACCTGCAGGTTGTCGATTTCGTGGGGCGAATTCTGGTTTTGTTGGGATATCGCTTTGGTAGCGACATCGCAGGATCTGTTGCGGTGTGCGTCAATCCCCCACCGGGCTCGTCCCCAATGGCGTGGACTTTAGCCGTAGCGGAAGTCGCCAAGACTTTCGGCACCCCGGTTTTTGAAGGGAAAACCGAAACTCTTGGCGAGTTCCGCTACAAG
>JBDNFT010000071.1:0-7596 GCA_041689695.1 Planctomycetaceae bacterium
CAAGCGGGCTCATGAGCACGGAATCGCGGTAATCTTGGATGATGTTTACAACCACCTGGGTCCGAGCGATCTCGACCTTTGGCAGTTCGACGACTGGAGCGAGCATTGTCGCGGAGGAATCTATTTCTACAATGACGACCGGGCCAGCACGCCGTGGGGAGAAACACGGCCCGATTACGGACGCGGCGAAGTTCGCCAGTATCTCCTCGATAACGCCTTGATGTGGTTCGAAGAATACCACGTCTGTCATCTGCATGAAGGACGCAAGGTCATCGCGCTGCATCGCTGGGACAAGGGCGGACCGGCGGACTATGTTGGGATTGTTGCCAACTTCTTTCATGAAGCCCAAGACGGTTACATCGTCGGATTCCCCGCGTCAGGAACCTGGAAGCTCCGTTTCAACAGCGATTGGAATGGCTACAGCGACGACTTCAGCAACCATCCAAGCTGCGATGTGCTCGCCGAGGCGGGCGACTACGACGGTTTTTCCTGGCATGAGGCTTTTTCTATGGCCAGGACATGCCGGAAATTCGCAACTGGAAATGAGGGAAGCAATGAATACGATCACGCATCCGCCGGTCGCTGATTCCGTCGCTGCGGGTGGCTCTGGTGAATTCCGCAACTATGGATTGATCGGAGTCGGTTTCGGATTCGCGCTCGAACGAGCAGGCTTCGGTAGCTCGCGGCGACTCGCGGGTGTCTTTTACTTCCGTGACATGGCGGTCATTGGACTCGCAGCCACGCTGTTGATCTTCCCAACTGAATCGGTAGCCACATCCGCAAATGGCGGCACTGCCGTAACTCAGGTCGGATCGCTGAATCTCGCTGACAACCAGTTACTCGCATCCATCGAATCCGCCAATGATCATATCGGACCCGAACAAGTGGCCGATCGATTACTTCGCGGTGACGCAGGTCTGATGCTCGTTGATGTTAGGCCCGCTGATGAATATGATCAATTCCATATCCGCGGCGCACAGAATATCCGGGTCAGCGAAGTATTGAACCAGTTGGAGCCTTACCGAAACCTAGACACCATCGTCTTGTACTCCAACGGGATGACACATCATGCGCAAGCGCGTGACATGCTTGCCATGCACAGTTTCACCAACGTCTATCAGATGACCGATGGGCTGCAAGGATTTCTGGATCATTGTGTTCGACCAGTATCGTTGCGTGATGCACCAGCTTCCGAAGAAGTCGCCAAACTAATCTCCATCAACCGTCAATACTTCCTGGCCGACTCGACTTGCACTGCCGACTCACTCGCCAGCTTGAAGCCCAACCAGCTTGAATCTCTTAACGTCGGTTCCATCGCAAAGTTGCACACGGTCGATGGTATCTTCCTATCCAGCCAACCATTCCCCGACGACTTTCAGCTTCTTCAAAATAAAACCAAGGAACATTGACATGCCTCCGCTACAAATCAAAGACATCCTCGATCACGTCCGCGATTATCACGATAAACTGGGCAGCAGGCTTGTGGAATTGAGTCAAAACGAATCCGACGAACGACTAACTCTGCTGCTGGAGTACATGGCTCGCCACGAACGCGATTTTTCAAAGGCTCTGTCCAGATATGACAGTGACTATGCAAAAGGTTTGCTTAACACATGGCTGAAGTTCGTCCCGGAAGCGTCGATCAAAGCCGCTTTGCATAACATGTGTCTCCGCGATGATATGACCCCTGATGAAATCCTCGCCACTGTTTTGTCATTCGATAAAATGCTGATCGCGTTCTATCGGGAATTGGCCGACCAAACATCGATTCCACGGGTTCAGGAGTTCTTTTCCAACCTTTTGGAAATGGAACAGAGTAAAGACCGCCAGTTCTCAATGAGTGTCTTGGGACTGTCAGACCAATAGGTCCGAGACAATTCTGCTACTGAAGGGAAGGAACTCGGGGACACGCACCAAGGCAATCGCTTCGATTCCACAGTGGTCAGTCGATCCTTAAAATGGCCGCTGATCTTCCGTTGGGTGGTATACCACTGCGAAATACGGTGTGCCTGCGTCAAATTGTCCCGAGCGCATATCGCGACACCGATCACTCGCCACACCAGCCTACTCGCCCCAGAGTTACGATTGTTTTCGACTACGGATCTTGACATTTTTGCACGCTGCAGACGGCAAACAAACCCTGTCTCGCCCCCCGGTGGTGCAAGTTGACGTGAAAAGACCATGACTTGAAGCGGCGTGGCGACTAGAATACGCGGACACGAGCGTCGTCGATGTCTCTCAGCGTGTTTTCTGTGTCTCAATGATTTGTGCATAGGACTTGCGGCATTTCGTTGATCGCTTTGTTTGACAATGCGGCATCGCCTGGACTGGCGGTCGCGGGGGGTATTCATGTTCGGCATCTTCAAAACGTCGAAAGATTCATTGAACGAAAATTCGTCATCAAATAAAAAACAATCCACGCCAGCCGAAGTCAAAGCCGAAGTCAAAGCCGAAGCGAAACGCCGAGCGATCGAAATTGTGTCTAAACAACCGGCGGGCTCTTCCGCGTTCAAGTGCAAGAAATGCGGCGCGACGGTGGACAGCACGGCGGAACTTTCCGCCGAAGGCAAAGTACGCTGCAATTACTGTAACGAGTGGTCCAGCATTCTGTAAGAACCTACTGAGTCATGCGCCGTATCCGTGTCGTGTTTTCAATTGGAGCTATGCACGGCGGTGGCTCCGAACGGCAAATGGTTTCGCTGTTGCGACATCTGGATCGTGCTCTCTTTGAACCGCACCTCTACCTTGTCTACAAGTCCGGCCCGCTCCTGGATCAGGTTCCTGACGATGTACCAGTCGTCTCGTTTGATACGCGTGTCACTCCGTCAAGTATCTATTTGCCGGGGCTGATGCATGCGCGTCGAGTGCGCGACTACGCTCGATTTCTACAAGAAGTCAAAGCGGACGTGAGTTATGACAGAACCTTCCTCATGACGCTGATTTCCGCCGCCGGTGCACAAAAGATTGGCGTGCCGAATGTCTCGACGATTGTGACAAATCCTGAAACCGGATTCGCGCCGGTTGCCGGGCGCTTTCAAGGATTCAAAAGACGAATTCTGCATCGACTTTACAATAACTCTTCACAGGTGTTGGCAGTGTCCGATGGAGCGCGTGAAGCTGCGGTTCGGTTTTACGGAATTCAGCCGGATCGGATCGCGACGCTTCTGAACGGTGTCGATGTGGAATGGATTCAGCAGCAGGCCAGTCTGCCAATTCATGATTCGTGGTGGACCGGGGAGAAAAGTAAACCAGCTGCGTCGCGAATATTTCGAGTCGTCACGGCAGGTCGATTGAATCACCAGAAAGGATTTCACCTGCTAATTGCCGCGATGACTCAAGTGCGGCAAAAACTGTCACACGTTGAATTTCGTGTAGCGATTCTTGGTGATGGACCTGATCTCGACGCACTTCAAAAACAAATTGAGGAATTGAATCTGCAGGATACCCTGCGTCTGACGGGATTTCAGAGCAATGCCATTGCCTGGTATCGATCAGCCGACGTGTTTGTGTTGCCGTCGTTGATTGAAGGTATGCCAAACGTGTTGCTGGAAGCGATGGCGTGTGGCACTGCCGTGATTTCGACAGACTGCCAGTCAGGCCCCGCTGAAATCCTTAATAATGGTCAGTATGGAACCCTGATTCCAACCGACAACGTTTCTGCACTTCGCGATTCACTGATGGCTGCAGTGATTTCGACGGAAAGATTGCGCATCGCGGCGCTTGCCCAAACGCATATCGCTAGTCATTGGTCCGCCGAGGCTGCGGCGAAGAGATTGGGCGATGTGCTTGAGCGTTGCGCTAGACCTTAAGCCACCTCCTCACGGCAGTTCTCACCGGAGTTGACCTGAGGGTTTTCACTCATCGCGAGTGATTCGCCTGCACTGCGGGGTATTACTACTGCTGTGCCACGCTGGATTCCTCACGCAGAGAATCATCAGTGGCGTCAGACTTTAACTGACCGGCAAATCCACTGTCCCTTAACACTGCATCTGACGATTGAACAGATACGCGGTGTTGAATTCCGTCATGGAAGCCATGCGCAGCTTTGTTTGAAGCAACGTGAAATTGTGAATCACTAAGAACTGCATCTGGGAGTTGTCTGGCTCTCTCTAAAACAGAATCCTTGTGAGTGTTGTTATGGCAGATCCTGGAAAACAAGAAGCAGCGGACGCGGCAGCAGGCGGCGAGGGCAATGCAAAGCCTTCAGGTGGAAGCATTGTGCCCTGGATTGCGGTTGGCGTGCTCAGCGCCGGACTGGGAAGCGCATTGCCGTTTTTGTTGTCTGGCCAGCAGTCTCATGCGGCAGTCGACGGAGACGGACAAACTGAGAGCGCGTCTGGTACTGAAAAAGTTGGCTCGCAGAATTCAGACAAGAAGAAAAGTAAGGCCTTTACAATGGCCAAAGAAGAAGACACGATCTTTCTGCCATTTGGAGAGCCGGGCAAGGATCAAAGTGTCGTCGTGAATCTCGACGAAGGCCGGATGTCTAGATATCTGCGAGTCGCCATCACGCTGCGGATTCCGAAGTCACAGGAAGAAAACTTTAAGAAGCAGATCGAAGCCAAGAAGATCGTTCTTCGGAATTGGCTGCTGAGCAAAATCTCTGATCTGGATCTGGACGACATCCGCGGTGCCGCTGGACAAAATCGATTGCGACGCGAAATTCGTGAACAGTTCAATGCCGTATTATGCCCCGATGGTTACGACCAGATCTATGACGTGTTGTTTGAAGAATTTAACGTTCAATGACCACTCCTGAAACAGTCACCAACCTTGACTTCAGCGCTCCGCGTCGCTTGACCGGAATGGCTAACCGTGCACTGACGCAGTGGAACGGAACGGCCACGTCGGTGCTGCAGGAGTTGTGGCAATCGCTGCTGGGAAGCCGCATTACGCTCGAAACAGTTCGCATCGATTCTTCTGTTGCTCAGAAGGCACAGCAGGCACTACCGGATCCTGGATACGCGGCCCTCCTGAAGATCGGTCCTAATCGCTTTGATGGCATGGTGGCATTTTCCAATCGGATCGTATTAACGCTTGTCAGTGAGATGCTTGGAACGCTGGGTGAAGAATGGCCAGTGTCGCGGGATTTGACTGCTGCTGAATTGTCACTGGTCGAGCTTCTGTTTGGAGAAATTGCTCGTGCCTTCAGTCAGGGCTGGCAGGAAGTTGAGACACTGCCGGTTGAACTGGACCAAATTCTGGTGCGACCACTTCGCAGTCGGATTTTTCAGCCGCGCGAGAATCTGATTCGCAGCCTTGTTGTGATCAAAACTCCTGTAGGAGAAGAAGCCTGCGTGATTCTGCTGCCACAGGCGGGGCTGGCTTCGATCGGCATTGACGACACGTCTTCAATCGCCGCGCCGCAGCAGCTGGCATCTCCACAGATGCGGGCATTGACCGAAATTCTCCCGGTCACAATGACGGTGTGTCTTGGAAAAGCAACGCTTTCGCTGGGCGAAATGGATCAGTTAAAGGTCGGTGATGTATTAGTGCTTGACCAGCCAATCGGTAGTCCTTTGGAAGCTCAGATTTCGGGTCGCCTGCATTTTCTTGGTCACCCTTGTCGACTGAACCAGCGACAGGGATACCGCATTCTCGTATCACGAAAAGATTAGGAAGATCAAAGTGAGCACTGCTACAACGGACGCTGCTGGTCTGGCCATTGACCAGATCATGTCAACTGGAGAATCGTCTGTGCCGGAAGCGCACCCGGTGGAGTTTCCACAGGTTGCTCGATCACGAGCAAATGCGGCCATGCCATTGGAACGATTCGCCGAAGTGACTATCGAGATCTCTGTAGAGATTGGCCGAGTCACGATGCCAATCGGAGAACTGTTGAAGCTTGGAGAAGGTGCAGTTGTGGAATTGAATCGTGCTGTTTCTGAGCCTGTCGATGTGATGGCTCAGGGTGTGCGAATCGCAAGTGGCGAAGTCGTCGTGGTCGATGATCGATTTGCTGTACGGATCACGGAAATCGTGAACGCGGATGAGGCTCGATAATGAAATGGAGTTGCCACAATATTCCGGCTAACCGAGGGCGTCAGTCTTCGGGTCGCCCGAGAACACCGCATGCGGAGATGGATGTCTGCCGCTCTGCTTGTGTCCGAGCCAGCGATTGGCGTGGGATGGGAATTCTCGCCATATACATGTGTCTGTTGTTGATCAGCGCGGGGGATGTGTCTGCGCAGGAACGATCGAAAGCCACGCCGAATACATCAACAGTCTCTACAAAAGAACAACTCGTGAGCAGGCTTCAGGCTTTGCGTGCTGCCAGTTTGGAACGGGAGCCCGTGGAAGAGCCTGAAGTACCGAGCGAATTGTTTCTGGATCTTTCGAACGGATCGTCATCAGCGATTCCGGAGGCAGATTCCAATCAAACAATGGCATCCAGCCTGGGTGTTTCAATGTCATCCAGCCCAACACAAGTACTGATGCGCGCCGTGGCATGGATTGCGATTGTGTTATGCGTGTGTTGCCTTGGGATTCTGGGCGCGCGACGCTGGCAACGTGAACGTGGACTTCTGCCAACAGTTTCGTCGCGATCAAAAGTGATTGAAACGTTATCACTTGGTCCCAGTCGAACAGTTTCATTGATCGAGATGCACGGTTATCGAGCACTGGTGGCGACGGACGCTGGCGGAATTCGATCGCTGGTACTGGCGCCATCGTCTTTTGAAGACAGCTTGAATCATGAGGAAGAAGTAAGTCTTGACTCATAACGAATTTGAAATCTGAAATTTCAAGTTTGGAATTTCAGACCTCATAAATTTAGAAGGTGCCGGAATGGATTCCGCACAAACAATTCAACAAATCGTTGAGTCCGATGGATTTCAGGGACTCTCGCCGCAGATCAAGGTTGCCTTGTTCCTGGGCGGGATGGCTTTGATTTCAGCGGCGCTCGTGACGATGACGGCATTCACGCGAATCGTGATCGTGTTGTCTTTCGTGCGCCGAGCGTTGTAAACACAGGAAATTCCTCCGACGCAAGTCATACTGGGGCTGTCATTGTTCTTGACGATGTTCGTGATGGGGCCGACTCTAACCACTATCGAAGGTGAAGCGGTTCGGCCATATCTTGACGGCACGATTGACGGGAACACGGCATTTGAACGCGGGAAATCTGCGCTGCATGGATTCATGATTCGCCAGACGCGAAAAACGGACATCGCCCTGTTTGCCAACATGGCCAATGTGCAGCAGATCAAGACCGCTGCCGACACTCCCATGACAGTGTTGATACCCGCCTATGTCATCAGCGAACTCAAGACGGCCTTCATCATGGGGTTTTGTCTTTATATCCCATTCATTTTGATCGACCTGGTGGTCTCTGTGATTTTGATGTCACTGGGCATGATGATGATGCCGCCGATGGTGATTTCGACACCGTTCAAGATCCTGTTATTTGTCCTGGTGGATGGATGGCAGTTGATTGCTCGCGTACTAAGCATGAGCTTTCACTGATTTTTGATTTTTGAATTTAGATTTTTGATCTCAGCCCCCAGCCCCCAGCTCCAAAAATGTCCACACCCAGCGTCACAACGAAACCCATCGTCGGCTCATGGATGCAGCAGAGTGAAACTTTGCTGTCATTCG
>JBDNFT010000072.1:0-2751 GCA_041689695.1 Planctomycetaceae bacterium
AAACAATTATCAACAGCTCGACTTGTCACCAACCAATAGACATATTGGCTTCGATGATTTTTTGTGCGTCAGTCAGATCAACGCCGGTATCGAGCATGTACAGTCGAATTGCGTGCAGCTTGTCACCCGAAGCGCGGGCCAGACAGTCGCGAGCGACGTCACACGGCCGAATTTTGCCTTCAAGGCCCAGTAAGCGTTTCGAGATGACCCAAATGTCACGAGGACGCTTGGTGATCCGGAGAACCTTTTCCTCCGGATAGTATTTTTGAGCAATATGCTCCGCCTGTTCCAGGCTGCTGGCCCAGCCGATCATAATGTGGGCGTCAGTTTCGATCTCAAAAAGCGGCATTGCAGACTTTCCGTGCGTGGTAATTAAGTTCCCCCAACGCCGCGAAGAATAGCAAGGTTCCGAAGGTTTTCGAAGCATCCGGCGTTTTTGAGACCGGAGCCCAGGCAGCTCAGAAAATACGCCTTTTAGTCGAGCGGCAGAATTAAGTTTACTAAAGATATCGCCACGACGAAGGAATCCGACCTGGGACATGTCGGACTACGCAGGCAGATCGGTCCTCAGATCTGCATCCATTCAACATGGTCAGTCCCCCACGGTTGCTTGGCCTGAAGCCTCGCCGATGGAAACCTCTTTCCTGCCGCTCGCATTATGTATCAGCCATCGACGGGCCACCTGTTTGCAGTATCAGGTACCAATGCCCAGCAATTCCCGGGCTTCAGCCTGACCGGCCGCCGGACTGCCGAATTCGGTGGCTGTCACACGGGCCAAAGAAATCATATAGCGCCAGCGGGCCGATGGGCGTGTCGCGTGGAAATCGTCCCAAACGGTGTAGAAGTATTTCGCAGCATGCAAAGCCGCAGTGTTTGCTTCGTTTACTGGAGTTGAAGCGGACATCGCGTGCAACGTTTCAGATTCTCGTCCTCCATATTCCTGAATACGATTGCTGTTACGATAAAGCACTTTGAAAACCGGCAGAGCTTCTGAACCCTTCGGCATCAACGCCGACATTTTCAGTGCCGGGCCGAGTGCCATGAAGGTGTGGAATCCGATGTAATCTTCGCCGCCGAACGTGCGAGCGTTGGCAAGGGCTCCTGCAGCCACCAGAGTCTTGAGCGGCAATCCTCCCTTCAGCTTTTGTGCGAGCTTCGCCTGAAGCCGCTCAACGGGCGTATCCTGCAACTCACAAACGAGCGGTTCCAGATCGCCGAAGCGAAGTTGGCTGTCGAGGTCTTCAGCAAATGCTTTGGGCGCAAGGCCAAGATCGACGAGCATTACAGGCCCTAACGTGGCCAGTAAAGTACCTTGCCCCACACTCGTCAGAAAACTACGCCGCGAACGTGATTGAGTCATCGGTCACTCCCTCGGAATGCAGAACAATGCAACAGGCAACAGCACGCATAGACGCAATGTAACACCTCAGTGATGCGACCAGCCTATCATCGCAGGGTGCCATTCTGCAAATGCAGACCTCAAAAAACAGACGACGAAGATCATCGAGCTTTGCCTGACGAACTTTGAAAACGGCTCCCGTACTGCGGAATCCCCGCATCGAAATCAGTTCCTGCGTTGGAAAGACCGACACGAGTTAAACGTATCATGGTTTTCGCCCGTTGGGTTTGTATTGCAGTTGTCAGTCTACGGTTTTGCTTCATTCTTCAAAGATTTTAAGAAATCATCAGCGTTGGTGGAACGTGGTTTCCATTTTGGCGGGTATTCGAAGATGCGGCGATGCGGTAGTTGAATGTTGCTGACTTGATGGCCGCTTTTCACTTTGATCGGAATCGTTTTGCCCGCTTGGGAAAGCAACGCCCATGTTTCCCAAAACGAAAGCTCGGAAGCGACGCATCCATCAATTTCCAGAAGTTGATCGCCTACCTGGATCTTGTTTTTTTCGGCCGGCGAATCAGGCACGATGCGGCGCACTATCCGACCTCGGTCAGGTTGAAATACTGTCCGCAGTCCACTGGCATCGAGATCGAACGAAACCGCTGAACGGGAGGGCGGAAGTACATAGGCTACCGAGTTCTCGAAATCGACCGAAAAATCAAGGTGTCGCATAAGTCCCATCCCAATCCCGTTTACCGCCGATTCCCCCGCTGGAACATCGCGCATGGTGATTCCGAAGACTTGAATCTCTCGGATCACGTAAAGATTTTTCTTTCGGAGTCCTGATGCATCCAGTGTCGGAATCTCCTCCAAAAGCACCGCATCATGTGTTCGAATTAATCGATCTGCATAGTCCTTCGTGATACCGCAGTAGTCGGCATCTCCAGTATCAATCAGGAATGGCCGGTCGCCGAGAACCGGGAGTTCAACTTCAGTGTAAGGCAAACCTCTAATCATTTTCACTGGATACGAGGTGCTGATGGAGTCACGTTCGAGATCATTCCTGTTTCGGAATCGTGGTGTCCCGTTGCTTATTTGAAAAACCGAACGTTTCAAAAAATCCATCCCCAGAATCGCGTCAATTTGCATTCCAGTAGTAACACTGAAGCCCGATAGATCTACTGCAACCGCAGGCCCGGTTATTTGCGGAAAAGCCATGAAACGTTGTGAGATTCGTTCATATCGCTCTACTGTAATCAGGCCGCTGGCGGTTCTGGCCTGGGCTGACGATTTTCCTGAGGATTAGGGAATTTGGGTAGAATTAGGTTTAAAATATTGTTGCGCCCATCGTAGAGTTGGATGTCTTAATCCCCAACGCGATGGAACGCAACAATGGATACATCATACTACACATT
>JBDNFT010000073.1:0-7136 GCA_041689695.1 Planctomycetaceae bacterium
AAATGCTCCCAGCCATTTTTGAAGTAGCGCTTAGACGCATCAAGCGACAATGCGGACTTGCTGCCGGAGACGAAAATTCGCACTGAGATCGGCCCGGTATGCCCCGGACTTCGTGCGTCCAGAGAATTCTGAATGGCTTCACGGACGAACGCACGCAGCTCGGTATCATTCGCGAAGAACTCACCCTGAGTCGCTTCACGGTTTTTGAACCGGGGGTTCACTTTGCTGAAATGCCATGCGAGTTTCATAGTCGTACAACCGCTTGTCGAACAATAATTTTCCGAATTCCTACGGTACCGCAGGATCAGGACTCTTCAAGTGAGAATCACCCCGTGTCCACTTCCTGTTTCTTCGGATTTGTAGCAGTAAATAGAATACGAAATATGCACAGTATACGCAGTATGGGATGCGGCGTTTCTCGGCGACTGGCAAGAATTGCTGGCCAAAGCGCCTTCGGTTCCAATTCATGGCATCAATTGTTAGGTTTTGGAAGGATTTTTCTGGTTTCCCCTTTGTTATTCGCATCCCTTTTTGGTTTTGCTGAGGTCCGGAATGTCATTTGATCGCCGTCGTTTTGTGTCGTCCGCCGGGATATCAGCCGTGGGTCTGGCCATTTTGAACTCCAGACCGTCGCTGAGTTCCGGCACATTGACCGGTGCCTCGACAGGTCCAACAAGCGTTCAAGGGGACGCGACAGGCTATCGTTACTGCCTGAACACCAGCACGATTCGCGAACCGCAGCTGGGGATCGAGAAGGAAGTGGAAATCGCTGGTCAGGCTGGCTACGACGCCATCGAACCATGGATTCCGACGCTTCGCGAATTCTTAAAACAAGGCGGCAGCCTGCCAGATCTTCGCAAGAAGATTTCTGATGCGGGACTGACCGTCGAAAGTGCGATCGGGTTTGCGAACTGGATCGTGGACGACGACAAACGTCGACTGGATGCTTTGGAAGAAGCAAAACGCGACATGGGCATGCTGCGAGAAATCGGCGGCATTCGCATCGCCGCCCCGCCCGTGGGTGCCCACGAGAGCAATAGTCCAAAGATTGAATTGCCCATCGTTGCCGAACGTTTCCGCGCACTGCTGGAAGTTGGTGATCAGACTGGCGTGGTACCTCAACTTGAAGTCTGGGGCTTTTCGAAGAACCTGTCGCGACTTGGCGAAGTCATGTATGTGCTCGGGGAAGTCGGACATCCCAAAGCATGCGCTCTGCTGGATATTTATCATCTCTACAAAGGCGGCTCTGATTTCGAGGGATTGCGACTGCTGAGCAAAGACGCGATGCAGGTATTCCACGTTAACGATTATCCTGAGATGCCAGAACGAGACAAGATTGGCGATGCTGACCGAGTCTATCCCGGCAATGGCATCGCACCGATGTCACCGATTCTTAACGACATCGGAGGGCCAGGCCGCAACATCGTGCTGTCGCTTGAATTGTTCAACCGCGAATACTGGAAGCAGGATCCACTCGAAGTCGCGAAGACCGGTCTGGCAAAGATGAAAGCATCTGTAGAAAAGGCAGCGGCTGTAAAAGTGCAGTAGGCGAACGCAATGAGGTTTTAGTTTCGATACTCCATTGCTGAATTCTCCGTGCTCTCCGTATACTTCCGTGTTAAAACAAATCGCATTTTTCACCACGGAGAACACAGAGTTCACGGAGGAATGCTCCGGGACGAGACATCAAGGTGCGCAAACGATGCGTCAATTTTTAAATGCTCTATCATTGGTTCTGATACTTGATTCGGCATCGCACGCGGAAATCGAAGTGGTGGCCGGATACAGCGAGAACGATTCGGGATTCACTTTTAAGTCGGTTCCTGCGTTATCGAATAATGACGCCGCGACGAACGCGACGTTTAAGATCATCAGTGGCGACCGCGATCAAAATGGTGGAGATCTCGACGTGCTGCACGACGGTCGCGTGGCGGCTAGCGATGACCAGCCGGCGCGGAATTGCTTCTTTCGAGCGGGCACAAATGGTGGTCGCATTTCGATTGATCTCGGCAGCGTAATTTCAGTGAAAGAAGTCAGCAGTTATTCATGGCATTCCAGCTCCCGCGCGCCGCAGGTCTATCGATTGTATGCAGCGAACGGCAAGGCAACAGACTTCAATCCGGAACCGAAAGCAGGTGTCGATCCGGCTACGAGTGGTTGGACGCTGGTCGCAAACGTGGACACTCGGCCGTCGGAAAACGATCGTGAAGGCGGTCAGCATGGAGTAACAATTTCAGACACGGCCACAGCAATAGGGCAGTTCCGTTATCTGCTGTTTGATATCGAACAGACGGAAAATCGCGACCCGTTCGGCAATACTTTTTACAGCGAAATTGACGTCGTGGATGCCAATGGTCCAGCACCAACGTCGATCGTCGAAAAACCGATTTTGACGTCATTCGAAACGGACGATGGCAAATATCACTTCACTGTAGACGCCACAGAAGCGCCAGATTTGGTGGATTGGTCTGAAAAGGAACTCAAAGCTGTCGTCGTCGAATGGTATCCGCGAATCGTAGCCATGCTGGCAAGTGAAGGTTATGTGGCTCCAGCCAATGTGTCGTTCCGATTTCGTCACGACATGCGAGGCACCCCGGCCTCGGCTGCGGGAACTGGCGTGAATCTGAACGCGCCATGGTTTCGCAATCAATTGCAAAGCGAAGCACGCGGTGCGGTGGTGCATGAATTGGTGCATGTGGTGCAAAATTACTGGAGCCGTCGCGGGAAACTCAATGCAGCCCAAACGCCTGGCTGGGTTGTGGAAGGCATCGCCGACTACGTGCGCTGGTTCCTGTATGAACCACAATCGCACGGCGCGGAAATCACGAAGGGCAACTTCGCCAAAGCGAACTACGACTCCAGCTACCGCGTTACCGGTAACTTTCTCGATTGGCTCACGCAGACCTATGACAAAGATCTCGTGCAGAAGCTCAACGCCGCCGCTCGTGAAGGTCGCTATGCGGAATCCATCTGGAAAGACCTGACCGGCAAGACAATGCAGGAACTTGGCGACGAGTGGAAGAAATTTCATGAACGACGTCTTAACGCTGTTCAATAGCACTTCACTTGAACGGCCTTGAAGAGAGTCGCAGATATTGCGAAGGCGATTTTGAATTTTCTATTTGATAGTTCAAATTGAAAACTTCAAATAGCAATCGGTTTCATTCCGATCAATCGGCGACGCCAAAGCGAACGATGCACCAGATCGCCTTGAACCCATCGCGCCAGCCGATCTTCTTGCCTTCAGCGTACGTGCGTCCGGCGTAGCTGACAGACGTCTCAAAGACTCGCAGTTTGCGGCGAGCGATTCTGGCGGTGATTTCTGGTTCAAATCCGAATCGGTTCTGCACCAGCTTCGGTGTGATGTCGTCGATCACGCTGCGGCGGAAGACTTTGTAGCACGTCTCCATGTCCGACAAATTCAGATTCGTAAAGCAGTTCGACAAGGTCGTGAGAAAGCGGTTACCAAGGTAATGCCAGAAGTAAAGAACTCGATGCGCCCGATCGCCCAGAAAGCGGCTTCCGAAAACAACGTCGGCTTTATCTTCTACGATCGGTTGTAGCAGACGCGGGTATTCAGACGGATTGTATTCCAGATCGGCGTCCTGAATAATCACGATGTCGCCTTCGACATTCGCAAAGCCCGTCTTCAACGCCGCGCCTTTGCCTTTGTTGACGTCGTGAAAGAAGATGCGAATGCGGTTGAAGTCGTCGTTTCCGCCTTCGGCTTCGAGCGCCTTCAAGACGTCGCGTGATCGATCTTTGCTGCAGTCATCAATGAGGATGAGTTCTTTGCGAATCGGCACTTCACGAACTTTATCGATCAGCAGCCGCAGCGTTTTTTCTTCGTTGTAAACGGGAATCACGACTGACAGTCGCAGTTCCGGCGGAATCACGTAAAAGCCAAGTTGCTGGCACGCGGATTCTCCAATGGTGCTTTTTTGCAGAGCGTACCATTCTGGTGACCACGGTCGCAGAGATTCAGGATGTATCGTTTCAGTCATCGCGGGGGAAATCTTTCTTCGCGGCCTGTTTTCATCAAAGTCGGCAACCTTACACTCTGCCCTAAAATCCGGCGACAGGCGGCGTTGAGATGCTCAGAATTGCCAGAAACGACAAACGCTGTTTCGGTTTTTGCTGGTTTTCCGCCAATCAGACCAGGACTCGTTCGTTCGATCCGTACGTCGTAAAGCGGAATATCGTCAAAATCTTTCCAGCTTTGCTGAAGAGAATTCTCGGCGGCATGCAGCCAGACTCCCGTTTCATTGGGTTTCAGCAGCGTTTTCAATGCCAACGCGACTCGGCCCATTGTCAGTCGGCCGTTGATATCGTGGGAGAGACGCAACCACGGACGATTCTGCCTGGGACACAGAAACATCATACAGTCGAAGCCGACATGCCCAAAGTATCCGCTGGCTGCGGCAGCTTCTGCGATCTTGCTGCAATGATTAATTGCTGGCTGCCAGATCTGGTGGTGAGGGGCGTCGTGCGGCCTGCCGTTTGTTTCAGTAGAATGCACCACACTGCCGCGATACTGACCTGCGTCGTCGGTCACCATCTCCGCCGCGCCAATGAAGTGAATACGAGGCTCAGCGGATTCAGATTGCGTGACGAAAAACTGCAGGCCGCATTCTGAAATGCGTTCAATCCACGGTTCAACATACACATATTCGTTGTGCTCGAATCGAGATTTCAGCCACGCAAGTTGTTCAGGCCGAAGTTCTACAGCAGTGCTCAGCAGGCGATTTCGAGACGCATGACTCAGGTCGGCTTTGATCACCCAACCGCGTGGTGAATAGCGGGTTGCGACTTCGATTGCAGTCTGCACTTCCGCCTCAGAACGGCAGAGTGTGCCGAACGCATCAATTCGACCCGTTCCATCCATTTCAATGGCAGCATCAAACTGTGACTGAAACTGTCGACTATTGATCAAGCGGACTGCATCAATGTCAGGAGCGTGGATGTCAGGAGCCCGCATTTCAAGAGCATTTGAATTTAACACTTGCCGGTCATGTGAGAGCTGTCCGGCGAGCACATGACTCAACGTGGCGATCGCAGTCTCGCTCCACCCCCACGGCAATGCCTGCCAGAGATCAGCTGGATCTGACGGAACGCGAGATTCATTCCGCACGGCGTCAGCAAGTTCGTTTATCGTCAGAAATTCGACGTGTTGCAATGCTGGCGGCAGCAGTCCCGGCCGTGCGTTTTGATCAACGACAACGATTGTGCGTTTGTTCCTGTTGTTTGCAGATAAACCAGCACCATCTTCGCCGTTATGCGAACCGTCGTCGATTCCGAGCAAACCCATGACAGGCCCTAGCTCCGCAACAAGTCGTTGGGCTTTTGGCGAGCCGGTTGTTGGGATCGATTGCAGTTCTTCTTCAAAGAACAGATTTGGCAGCAGGATTCTTTTCATAAGGTCTGAACACAGTTCATTTTTCGGAGTGGCAATGTCTGACGCGGATTTGTCCGGTTACTACTCGGGTGAGCCAAGCGTACTCGTAAGTTGGTCACGAACGATGCCTCGAATCTCCAGCGGCAACTGAAATAGCGGTCGATCTGTTGGGGTCTTCATGCGCAGAACTTCTGTGGCGGCGGAAAGGCATCGCAGCGGAAGTTCAAGGTCGGAACACTGCTGTGCTGCTTCCTGCCATGCACTGTTCCACAAACTGAGCTGAGTGTTCGAATAGTCGCCTACGTCCAACTTACCAATGGACTGTACGATTCCCTTCCCGAGTTTTTCGCCAACACCATTTTGATCGAATAAGGGAACGAGAGCCTGGGCGTAGTCGTTCCATTCCGTTTGCCCGCGTTGCAGGATCATTCGCAGCAAATCGCCGGGGGTTCCTCCGTACTCATCACATTGCGGATCACCCGTCTCAAATGCCTCACGAAGAGCCGCAATCACTTCCGGCATTCCATGCAGTGCGACCATCGGCTCCGGCAAGGCAAATAAGCTCGCGGTTCGCATCTGCGAAGATGCCCCTTCAACGTTCAGTGATGCTCTGAAGTTCTCTTCTGACTGTAGATATCGACCATCGTTCCATTGAATCGTCCCAATCCTGAAGTGTGCCGTTGCTCTCACGTCAGTGGGCGCGTCGGGCATCTCGATCAGCGTCGAGTAGTCCGCGATCCCCAGTTCCAGTTCTCCTTGCTGGCTGTAGGTCAATCCGCGATTCAACAAAGCCTTCGCTCTCTGTAGCGTAGACGTGCTGGGCAGCGAAATTAATTTGGGCAACCATTTGATCTCGTCTTTGCAATTCCCTTCACGTGATGCAACGAAGGAACCAAGCCATTTCTCTTCCACTGCATCAACAAATGCCATTTCCTCGGTCAGTTTTTTAGCACCCTGGAAATCGCCTTGTTGGATCATCTCCATGATTTCCCTGGACAGTCCGTCCTTGATTGCAGCCTCGAAGTCGTTGTTCATTGTCATTGCTTCGAGACGGTACTGATCACCTCGAGTGATGTTTTCGCGGCTCCGCTTCACAGAAGCTGCCAGGCTGGATACCGGAAACCAGACCTTCAAGAACTTTGCTACCAGCTTGAGCGGGCGTTCGCGTTGGTTCTTGACTTCCAAACACAAACGCATCAGCGGCTCGGCAAGCTCGTAGTAAGATTCTTTGCCTCGCTTTGAAGAGATGACAAAACCCGACTCGCGAAGATTGCCCAACTGCTTGGAGCAATTTCGTTCCGCGACAAAGGTTTCTTCCGCAATCTCTTTTACCGTCCGAGCACCCTCGGAATTCGCCAGACACTGAATCAACTTGGCCTGCTGAGGTGGCACGGAACGCATTCGCTCCTGGACGTACGGCGTCAGCTCATCAGCCAATTGCTCAAAGGACTCCACCAAATCGTCGAGCGAATCTTTCGAGAGATACTCCGAGAGCATCACATACATGCGATGGTTGCCCCCTGTAAGGTGATGCATCGCTCGGATACGATAGCGGCCGTTGGACGAATTCAGGAACTTCACCAGGTCCGATTTGCCCTGCTCGACTGCGACATTGCCAATCAATTCACTCGCATCGTCGACTGAGAGCGGCTTGAGATGGTGCAAGTCAAAGAAGGCAAAGAAAGCTTCGTCACGGCTGGTAACGCCTTCGAAAAGTTGTTGCGACGTAGCCAGCGTGGCG
>JBDNFT010000074.1:0-2646 GCA_041689695.1 Planctomycetaceae bacterium
CGGGACTCCAGTCCCGTCCAGATCTGCCCATTGGCTTGGTCGCCGATTTGAGCGAAAACTGATTTACGAAGAAACGTCAGGAAGGTTCTGGAGCCCCATCCTACTGATTAGAAACATGCACTATGCAAACGCTACACGGCATAACTCAAAGCGATCCTGAGATACTAAGCGGCGAACCGGTTTTTGTGGGAACCCGCGTTCCGGTGCGTTCACTCTTTGAATATTTAGAGGGTGGAGAAACTTTACCCGAGTTTCTTCGGCAGTTTCCATCCGTTCAGCGTGAACAGGCAATTGCGGTTTTGGAGTCCGCGTGTGAAACGGTGATCGCTGATGCGACTTCTATTTGATGAAAATATCCCGGTTGCTTTTGCCGGACTTATTGCGTTCCATGAAGTTTCGACCGTTCAAGCGCTTGGTTGGGCCGGAGTTAAGAATGGAGAACTGATGCGAAGGGCGAGTGAAGTTTGCGATGTCTTCATAACGCTTGATCGAAACCTTGAATATCAACAAAATGTCAAGTGTCTTTCGTTTGGTGTGGTAGTTTTGGTGGCTCGTTCAAGTCGAGTTTCGGATTTGTCCCCACTGGTCCCGGGGCTGCTTCAAGCTATTGGAAACGCAATTGCTGGAAACGTCCAGAAAGTGAGTTTGTGATGCGAATGTTCACTGTCGTATTAGCTGTCACCGCAATTGGATTTCTCTCCCACTGTGCATCGGCTCAGGACACACAAGTCCGCTTCGGCACCGATGTGCCACAGGACGTGCAATTGATTTACGAACGTGGTCTGGAATGGCTGGCCAGCAACCAGTCGCCGGAAGGCACATGGGACAGCAGCGGCGGTTATAGTGGTCCCGGTATTAATGGCATGTGCGTGATGGCCTTTCTGGCCAGCGGCGAAGATCCTAACTTTGGCCCGTACAGCGAAAACATCCGTCGAGCCGTCCGCAGCATGATTCAAAGTCAAAGTGAATCCACTGGATTTTTTGGCGGCGGCGGGCACGGTAGTATGTATCAGCATGGCTTCGCGATGCTTGGCTTGTCTGAAGTCTACGGAATCCTTGATGAAGATTCGCTGTGGGACGGGGACGCCAACACCGCAAGTCATCGCACCATCGGAAAATCCCTGGAACTCGCCGTCCGCGCGACAGTCACCTCGCAAAAGAATAATCAATGGAACGCCTGGCGTTATTCTCCTGAAGCAACCGATGCGGATACTTCTGTTTCGGGAGCTGTCCTGATGGGACTGCTGGCCGCACGCAACGCTGGCATCAAAGTTCCGGACGATGGCATCGATAAAGCTCTGGATTATTTCAAGTCAATGACCACGAATCGCGGCGAAGTCGGCTATTCCGGGGTTGGCGGTGGTGGTTCAAATAATCTGAAGTCAATTGCCGCCCTGGTCTTTGCGATCGGAAAGCGTAAGAATCTGGCCGAATACAAAGCTGTGCTGGAACGTGTCTCTGGAAATCTGGAGCAGGATGAACAAGGCTATCCTGAGTACTACCGTTACTACACGGCTCAGGCATTGTTTCAGGGTGACTTTGAATCCTGGAACAAATGGAATCTGAAAACGGCAAGGCAGCTGAAAGATTTGCAGAGCGACGACGGCAGTTTTCAAAGTCAAATGGGATCAGGTTATGGGACGTCGATGTCACTGCTGGCGATGGCGTTGAACTATCGCTTCCTGCCGATTTATGAACGATGAGATTTCGGGACGCAACTTGTTCCGAGGCTCCAGCCTCGGAACACACTGCTTCGGAGGCTCCTGCCTCCAGCGAACTCCGGAGGAGGCAGGAGCCTCCTGTACATTGCGTTCCAGGGCTGGAGCCCCGGAACGAGAGACAGGGGCTGGAGCCCCGGAACGATCGAAAAATGCGGAGCTGCAAATAGAATGACAAAGATCCTTATTCGAATGCTGCTACTGCTGACAGTGTGGCGATCAACGTCGCTGCCTGCGAATGCCGATGATACAACGCTGCTGTGGCACAATGGTGACAGTCTTTCCGGCAAACTGTTGAAAGCGGACGACAAAGTCCTCACGTGGCAATCGCCGATGTTCACTGATCCGCTGCAGATTGAATTGTCATATCTCGCCAGCGTGAAATATCCGGCAAGCGAAGCAGCAAAAGCTGACCCAGGCGTCTTCCGCATTTTGATGCGGAATGGAGACTTCCTGACCGGCCGATTAACATCTATCACCGACACCACGATGTCGTTCGAAAGCACGCGATTTGGTGCGTTTGCAGTCGCCCGCGACCAGGTGCTCAGTCTGCAAAGTACTGACAATTCCGGCATGATCTATTCCGGGCCACGTGGATTGGATGAATGGCAGGTAACAAAGAAGCCGCCCAATGTGAACAACCGTGTGCTGGGCGGCTTTATTAACCTTGGCGGAGCTCAAAAGGAAGAAAACGCACCACTGGAAGCTGCCGACAAGGGAATCTGGTCCGAAGCCCCCGATGGTTCCATCACAACTAAGAAGGCGGACACAGCAATTTTTCTGCCAGTGAATTTGCCCGACAAATATGAAATTGAATTTGAGGTGCAATCAAGCAAGCCTCTGAATTTTCAAATGGCCATGGGGCGTGACGCCAAAAGTAGTCTGCGGATTGAAACATGGATTGATGTGCTTGTCGCTGCAAAAGGCA
>JBDNFT010000075.1:0-3393 GCA_041689695.1 Planctomycetaceae bacterium
CACTGGAGCTGGATGAGCTGCTGGATGATGACGAGCTTCCTCCGGACGAACTTGATGAAGAAGAGGTCGAACTACTGGAGCTTGGATTCCCTGAGCTGCTCGATGACGAACTGGGGCTTCCAGATGATGAGCTTGGGGCACCTGAAGATGATGAAGAACCGCCGCCACTGGAGCTGGATGAGCTGCTGGATGAAGGCCACCAGCCTCCCGAAGAACTCGATGAACTGGACACACCAGACGAAGAACTCGAGACACTGGATGACGACGGGCTTCCACCGCCCGAACTGGAAGGACTGCTGCTGGAGGAAGAACTCACTCCGCCGCTTGATGAACTGGAGCTGAAGGCGCTACTGCTCGAACTGGAAGATACGCTTCCTCCGGAAGAACTGGAGCTGCTCGATGAATCAGACCCGCTGCTTGAGGAGGGCCCAAGAGATGAACTGCTGTACCATCCGCTGGAGGACATACGCACCAATCTCCAAAATCGAAACAGTCATGTCATAGAATCGCAGGAAAATCAGTCCTTGGGAGACATCGCCAAAATTTGTACACGACTTCTGACAAACCGTCAACCTCCTCAGTGGCGGTTAACTAAAATTCACTACGGTTTTGTGACTGCTCTGCTCTTCAAGCGTGCGGTTACTGTTTCCGTCTCAGTGGGAGTTATCTCGCCTGTGCGGGTGGGATGAAACTGCCCATTCGACATGATCGGGGTTGTAATCAGATGCAAAGCTGGACTGATAGTGCTCTTGTGAATGACAGTGCGATCGCGGGATTCGTCTAGGCTCGAACTGAACTTGGGAGCTGGCTGCCGTCGGAAGTCTCTCACTGTACCACGGCGTCAAGGTCCGTTCGCCGTGGGCTCACTGCTGCTTTGCCTGCGGCAAAGGCTCCACCTTGACTTGCCGTGTTGATGAAGCCCTGTGGGCCGACGGCGGGCTCGCTGATGCAACAAAAACCAATCGCTGACCATGCCGAGGTTAGAACAACACGGAGAAACATGATGATGAAACGAGAAGACGTAATGAAGGTCGCAGAAGAGAAACTACAGGAACTGACGCTGGCTTTGGAACAGGGACGGTCGCAGGCACTGGAGGACTATCTGGCCGCAGTGGCGAAATTTCACAAGTACAGCTTTCGAAACCTAGTGCTGATCACATCCCAGTGGCCGGAGGCGGCTTATGTGGCAGGTTTTCACACGTGGAGATCCATGGATCGAATAGTGAAGAAGGGTAAGAGTGGTATCGCAATTCTGGCTCCGGTGATTCGACGCGCATGCAAGGGAAACCGCACAGTGGCCAACATCGAAGCACGAGCCGATGGGCATAAGGCGAAGACGGACGATTCCACTGATCCAATGGGTACTCGAGTTGTCTATGTCTTTGATATCAGTCAGACCGAGGGTAAAGAATTTTCTCCGGTGACACCGATTGCAAACTCGGAGGTACACGCTTTGAAGGAGCTCGAGGGTGTCTACGAGCAACTGGGAATCACGCTGGAGACTAAAACGCTCGGTTGGGGTACTGACGGTATTTCTCAGGTCGGACGAGTGCTCATTCAGGAGGGACTCAGCGAGGCGGCTCGTTTTTCTACGCTGGCCCGTGAAGTCGCCCATGAGATCATGCACTCCAGGGAGGATCGTGGTTCCGGCTAATTGTCGAAGCGACAGATGGAAGTCGAAGCGGAATCTGTGGCGTTTGTGATCTGTACCGCAAATGGGATCGACTGCCGAGCTCAGTCTCGCGACTATATCCACTTGTGTCAGGGCGACGCGAAGCTGCTGTTGAAATCGATGAATCGGATTCAACAGACGGCGGCGAAGATTCTGGAACTGATGGAAGAGCCACGGCGAGCGGAGAAGCAATCACTGCACGCAATCGATGGGGACACGAAGGCCCTGGCGATTGCTGCGTAGAGCAGGCAAGGATTCAAACCGCGCCCGGCGGAGGCGATGGTGTTTTCGCCGGACTGCCTGGCTCTCCCAAAAGCAATTCCCGTCGACGGAGCGACGGGTGTACGGTACTGCCCAGCTTCAATGGGGCAGCAAAGCCTACGACTACATGGCATCCCTGGAAGAAGAGTTCGCTTCCTCGGGCGGTGATCATTCACTGCCCAATCTCAGCAGTCGCATCCCGGCGACTGCTGTTTCCCCAGCCACTCAGCAACACCTCGCAACCCGCCCAACCTCCCTGCCCATTGGCCCCAATCGCAGCGGCCTTCGGCCAGTCTGCGATCCAGATCGGCCCCCAGATCACTATTGCAACTCACGGGATTTGTCTGACAATACGCGGTAAGTAATTTGTCTTTGCGGAATGGAACGGGATCCTCATGTCTGTTGTTAGTATCAATCACATTTGGCTCGACGAACGCAACGTCGCCTGGATCGACCAGACGAACATCAAGGTGATCGAAATCGCCCTCGAACGTCTGGCTCACGGATCCAGCGTGGAAGAGATTGTCGAACAGCATTGCGCGCTGATTTCGCTGGCTCAGGTCCATGCGGCGCTCGCTTATTACTACGATCATGAAGCAGACCTCAATACGGAGATTGAGCGGCAACTTGAAACAGCCGATCGACTTCGAGGCGTTTCACTTTCCAGTCCGGGACGCCTGAAGCTGAAGCAGATGCGTCGTCTCCGATGACGATTCAATTTTACATGGATGTTCATATTCGCCGGTCGATTACCGAAGGTTTGCGGAGAATCGGTCTTGATGTGCTAACGGCGCAAGAAGACGGTTGTGGTGAATTCAGTGATCCCGATCTTCTGGACCGTGCAACACAACTGGGACGAGTTCTATTCTCGATGGATGATCACTTGCTGACTGAGGCGACTCGTCGTCAGAATGAGAATGTGCCGTTCGCCGACGTGATTTACGCACATCAGCTTCGAATTACTGTCGGGCAGGCTGTCCGCGATTTGAGCCTCATCGCCGAAGTTTACGACGTGACTGATATTGCAAATCGAGTGGAATTCCTGCCGCTTTGATCTGCATCTCACGCGGGCGATCTATAGCTGATGCGACTTCAGAAAGTGCGACTGAAGGATCACCTTGCGATAAAGTTCAAACGCTTTATCTCGTTTGGCTGAGTGCTGCAGGTAAAGTCGGCGAGTCATGTGTTCGGCTTGGTCGAGTGCTTCCGTTTCGAAGGTATCCTGGTCCGACGGAGACAGGGCGTCCCAGAAGGCGGTAAAGGCTCGCTGGCGAGTTTTGTCTTGTTCGGCCGCCTGACGTTCCCGTTTGGTACGAAGTTGCTCGTCTGACGCTTTTGCGGCCTTCTGACGCTGCACTGCGGCCTGCTTTGCTGAGGAACTGACAAACCCAGGCGGACGAGCGATCGCGGAAGGATTCCTGATGGATTGAACCAGAAATCCCGGACCGCGAGCCTGCGCC
>JBDNFT010000076.1:0-4343 GCA_041689695.1 Planctomycetaceae bacterium
AATGTGTAGTATGATGTATCCATTGTTGCGTTCCATCGCGTTGGGGATTAAGACATCCAACTCTACGATGGGCGCAACAATATTTTAAACCTAATTCTACCCAAATTCCCTAATCCTCAGGAAAATCGTCAGCCCAGGCCACCCCTACCAAACTCGCCTCAACCCGCCACCAGCCGACCCGGCTGTCGCACATCCGCCGAGAAATAAGGACTGACGAATGAGCAACGACTTTGATGACGACGACGACGAAAACTTTGAAGCTGAAGAATACGAGCTAGGTTCGAGCGACCTGATAGTGGTTAAGGCCGCGATCCAGCTCTTGGAAAAGATCATTCGCGCTCCGTTTGTTTCTCCAGCGGAAATCGTTTCGATTTCCAAAGCGCTACACGTCCTCAAGCGTCTCCCGAACACGAGCAGCGAGATGAATGTTTCGATCACGCTCACTGGCCCGTGTCGATGGTTCCACGGCCAGGGTGAAGAACACAAAATCTATCACTGGTGGGAAGTGGAAATTGAAGGGATGCTGATCACGATCACGTCCAGGGGCTACTTCTACCGCGATTCTACCAATGGCGATTCCTTCATCGCGATGGACTGGAAAGCAGCGCCTGGATGTGAAACGGATCACGCGGTTTTCCTGGATCAACTAGGTCTTGTGGACGACGCTCAGCCGTTCGAGCATGAGGTCACGCAGATTGACTTGTCCAAACCAGGATACAAGCTCACCGTCAACGACGATGACAACCCCTTGCTGGAAGAGATCGCCGAAGATGAAGAAATCGACGTGTCCGAAAATTCGCTGGAGGAAGACGAGGATGAGGGTGATTCTCGCGTTGACGAGGAACCAGACGCAGAGGATGAGCTAGAGGTAACCGGGACCAATCCGGAACTGACGGCAAATTTGTGGGCATTTGAGTATTCGACAACGGGACTGATCTACATGCTTGCGGGTCGTGCATATTGGCTCAGCGGTGATGACGACAAGAAACTCGCGACACTGAGCGAACTCGCGCGTCACGACTTTCGTTGTGCCCATCGCGTCCCGGTTCCAGATCGCTTCGCATTGCAGTATACCGACGGAACCACGAAATCGGGGTTCGCGACGCCGCAGGCTGTTGGAGATCCAGACTCGCTGTTATTTGAAGAAGTCATTCGCAAAATGGAAAACGAATTGCCACCCATCAATGATTTCCTCAGTGGACAAACGAAGCAACAGAAGTTTTCAAACGAACCGCTTTGCGTTCGGACAATCGTGTTCGAGGACAAAGCCGGCAACTGTCGTGCGATCATCACGGACGAAGATCGCCAATGGCTTGCTGAGCAACTCGACAACTAGGAGTCGAATCCTATATGCAGTATCTTCCCGACCCACTCGCGCCGCCGCCTACATCCCCGACACCTTACCCATCGTCAAACGCAAAGACACCGCGAAACACGGCACCTACATCACCAAAGACACCATCCTCGCCATCTACGACGAAATGCAAACCGCCATCAACACCGGCCACCCCTACCAAACCCGCCTCAATCCCCCACCGGCAGATCCGCGAGTGGCACATCCACCCAAAGGCTAATTCATGAGTCCGTCATCGTTGTTCATTGCACTGTCATCGCGACGGATCGCCGAACTGATTGGCCATGCGACTCGCCATGTCTGTTATGCCGCTCCTGGCATCCAAGACGAAGTCGCGGAAGCGATGGTTGAACTCAAGCAGAAGTCGCCAACGGTTTCATTCACCGTCAATCTCGACTTCAACGAAAAGACTTTGCGCATGGGTTACGGCAAACTCGAAGCCGTCGAAAAACTACGCGAGCACGGAATCGAACCCGTGCATTTTGCTGGCTTCCGAAGCTCGGTCTTGCTTGTTGATCAAAGCGGTTGGGTTTTCACACCCACTGCGCTCTACCTCGAATCGGAACCGCACAGCGACGAGACTCCCAACGCATTGCGTCTCGCAACGAGCCAGGTTAGCGAACTGTTAATTCGCCTCTGCCCACCGGCTCGCAAAGAAGCCATTCAGAATGCTGCCACCAAAGAGGAAGCGACGCAAATTGCCGCAACGCCGTTAGATGTCAGCACGCAGCCGATCGAGGTTGCGCACTTTAACGAAGTCAAAGAGGCGATCGCCCAAGCTCCGCCCGTGCAATTCGATATTGCGCGGCAGGTGCGAGTGTTCGAGCCGTACCTTCAATATGTCGAACTCAGTTTGACAGGTGCCGCAATCCAGCGGCATCGAATTCGCATCCCCAAATCGCTCCAAGGTCTTGGCTCATCAACCGAATTCGAAGGGCGATTGCAGTCCACGTTCGATCTCATTGAAAAGAGCCGCTCCTTTTCGTCAGAGGCCCTCGAAACGGAGTTAAATGAAATCCGGAAGGACCTCACTCCGTCACTCGGCAAAGATCATGGGCGTGTTGTGTTGAAGAGTGAGAAACAGTGTCTGAATCAGCGAATCGAAGAGTTCCGCGACAATCTGGAGAAACATCGAGCAAAGATTTCGTCTGACCTTCAAAAGTGTCTCGATGAATCGAAGAAACAAGTGGTTGACCATTACTTGCCGCTTGCCCAAGCGAAGCCGCCCGACGCACTGAACGGTCAGTCCCTGTTCGGTAAGCCCACTGAAGAGGACATCCTCGATTGGCTCGAAAACGAATTGAATAAGGTGTTTCCGACGGCGGATAAACTTGTCCGCAAGATGGTGCTCGAAGTCCGATTCAAGGACGTCACTTTTGAAACCCTAAATCACCCCGACTTCTTTGACGCAGTGAAGAAAGCCTATCCTGAAGTCAATTGGGAAAAGGCATATGACGAGTTCAAGGCCGCAGGCGAAGTCGAAAATGACAAAAAGGGCAAGAAGTGAATTCTTTGAAGTTGGGGTATCTCCCAATGCCGCCTGAGTCAAATCCGTTTCGATGGGACGAGGAGCGTCGCCTCCTGCTCCGCGCGGAACTCGACAGCGCCTACATCCTCGACACCGTCCCCATCGTCAAACGCAAAGACATCAAACGCACCACCATCACCGATGAAAACGGCAACATCTCCCAACCCGGCACCTATATCACCAAAGACACCATCCTCTCAATCTACGACGAAATGCAAACCGCCATCAACACCGGCCAACCATACCAAATCCGCCTCGATCCACCGCCCGGCCCCCCCCACCGATGACGCCGGCAACTTCGTCCCGATGGCCCAATGGGACGCAGCCAACTGGCCATCACATATTCACCAGCCAAGAACTGACGGGCCGAAGTAAGCACACCGTTTCTCAGACAGTTGAGCTACGATTTAAGACAGTTTGAATTGGATCCGATTCTTCAAGTCCCACGAGAAATTCAGGAAGATCAATAGTGTCCAGAATCTGCCCAAGTTGCTCGAATGAAATGCCTTTGAGCAGGGAAACGTGTCCTCATTGCGGGCGAGGACTATTCTTTCCGAACGTCGATCTTGCCCAGACGCCGATTGAACGAAAAAAGCTGGAAGAGAGATACGAGACGGCGATGAACAACGCAAAACTCCGGGGCGCAGAAGCCGCCGCAAGGTTGTTCGCTGTGGCATGTCAATCGAGTGTCGCCGTTTTTGCCTGTCCGGTTCTGAAGCTGCACCGAGCGATTGCGTCCACCACGGATATTTTCGAAACATACTACGATCTGGAACGCCTGAAACTACGAGCAGACACGCCGGCGAACGAACCATTTGACTGGGCTCGCTTGCGACCACAGGCGGAGATCGAGTTGTTGGGCGACCACCACAACATTGACAAACTACACTACGCTTGCCTGTCGATAGATGGGCATGGACTGGAAAGTTATGGTGACTGCATCGTCCAGCTTGCTACAGACATGATCTCTCACCGAGCCTCATGTTTTGAGGGAAACACGGCAGTGTTATTCAAGAAAAACCATACTTTTGAGAAGTTTTTGCGGTCCGGCTGGGCCGAACGGCACAAGCTTTGCATTTCTATGGTCGAGGAACGATTGGATCCGGCGTGCAAAGAATCAGATTTTCCTGGTACACTGATTCAAATTGTCGGCGATCCAGTACAAGATAAATTTGTCGAAGTCCACGTGTATGGCCCAATGACGGCGCGCACGTTTGGTGTGGTTCGGGTTAATATAAGCAAACATCGCAAGAAAGAGCGTTTGCTGTTACAGGCAATTCGGGAAAAGCAGCCCAGTCTTCCGATTGAGGAATTTAAGTCATGAGTCATCATCACAGTCCACTCGCGCTAATCGCACCAGTTGATCGCGTGGTCGGTTGGGTCACCGAAGACGGCTCCGATGTAGCCTTATTGTCACCGGGCGAAGGGAACGGGAGTGTCGTCTCCGTTGGAGCATTTCTG
>JBDNFT010000077.1:0-9899 GCA_041689695.1 Planctomycetaceae bacterium
ACCCGCATGCCGGGTGGTGTGGGAGGGGCCTCGGAGCAATCCGGGTCCCTATCCCGATTTTGTTCGCTTGCAGCTTAACGGGTGGTTTTCAGCTTGACTACGGGAAGATCGAGTTAATGCACCCAAACTGCAGTGCTGTGAGCGACTGCGGCACACGTCTGTACGGGGAGCAGCGGATTTTCATAGTGGTCCGGAGTGGACGACATGTGAACGGATGGAGATTTCATGTACTGCCGGTAACCGGTACGTGCGTTGTGTGAATGGAAAACGTGCCAAAGAGATCAATGTCGAGGGAGACAAACTAATTGGGGCCGTGCGGTAGGAAATCCAAAATTTTGCGGATGACATCCGTGAAAAAATCGACGACCTGTTCTCCGAAAATGTAGCCGAGCACGGCACAGAACAACGCAGTACCGGCAATAATGTCGCAAGGGAAGAAGATGTGGAAGTTGCTCAGTGCAAGACTGATTAAGAGACCCAGAAGGGCACCCTGAATTGCTCCGATGACGAGACCGAAAAGACGGCTCATGTGCCAATTGATGCGATTAAGTTCCGATTGTTTGTTTCTCCAATTCACGCTTCGATCCGTAGCCAACAAGGGGGCGGGGCAGCGGCAACGTGATGCATTGCCAGCGAACACCGTATCCCCAACTCAGTATGAGGTAACGTACCTCCCCGACGATTGGGATACTCAAAGCTGGAGTGAGAATTATCAAAACTCAAATGCGGCCGCAAGTGAATGACTTGCACCGGTTTTGAATATGCGTCACAAACTCAAAACTCCGACCGTTGTGGTGGGTTTGAGGCTGAGAACAGATGTTTCAGACTCGGGTTTGAAATCGCGATGAATGCCATTGTGGTGTGTTTCGCTGCGCTTCACACACCCTACTGCTGGAGCTTTGTCCGGGGCTCTCAATTCTTAATGAACTTTGGGACGAATTTATGTGCGTGCAGCGTTTTGAAGTCGTATTGAAACTGGCAAAAATTGAAGACAACGATCGGATCTGGTTCGGACGTTGGCTGCGTCGGTATGCTGTTTTTCTCCGTCAGCCTGAGACGATATCGCTACTGGTGGCGCTGGACAGCGTCAAACAGTTCTGTCGTACACTTTTGGCGTCAAAAATTCCCGCATGGCAACGCTTGCAGGCGGTTCGAGCGATCGAGTTTTATCGCAATCAGGTTCTCGAAACTGCCGAGCCCGATCTCCTGGAGGTCCGACAGATTTTAGGGCGGATCGCGGAGAGTGAACGTCACAACGTCGATGCGTTGTCTCCGGCTGACGAGGCTCAATTGATCGGGGTGGTCAACGCCAATGAGCCGCAGTGGATTCAAAAGATGCGGGCGGAGCTGCGGCTGATGCATTTGATTCCGTCAAGGCGAAGCGTCCGAAACATCTGCCGCTGGTGTTGAGTCGTCAGGAGGTCACTCGTATGCTGCGTCAGCTGGAGGGGCGGGACCTGTTGCTGGCTTTGCTGCTGTACGGTTCCGGAATGCGACACAAGGAAGTTCTGCGGCTGCGTGTGAAGGATGTGCATTTTGAGACGATGCAGATTACTGTTCGCGACGGGAAAGGCGAAAAGGATCGAATTACGATGCTTCCGAAAGCGGCGGTCCAATTACTGGAGCGTGAGTTGCGAGCCGTGAAGAAGTTGCATGACCGAGACCTTGAGGCGGGATTCGGTCAGGTTTATCTGCCGTATGCGCTGGCAAAGAAGTATCCGAATGCGGATCGTGCGTTTTCGTGGCAGTTTGTGTTTCCATCCCGGGAGAAATCGCGTGATCCGAGAAGTGGTGCGATTCGCCGACATCACATCCACGAAAATAATTTTCCTCCGATTATGAAGCGAGCGCTGAAGGCTGCGAATGTGGATCAGCCTGCAACACCGCATACATTGCGTCACAGCTTTGCGACTCATCTGCTGGAGGATGGTTATGACATTCGTACGGTGCAGGAACTGCTCGGTCATGCCGATGTCAAGACGACCATGATTTACACGCATGTGCTGAATCGCCCAGGCTTGGCCGTGCGGAGTCCAGTGGATGTGATTTAATGGGATTTAGGATGCGACGCGGCAGTATCGGCCCGCAGGGCCTGACTCGCAGTCAGAGGTATGCATTCTTATTTTTCGACTCTAATTCATCAACACCGTTATAGACGGGACTTATTGTTCCAGCGAACTGGTAACACAGTCCTCCTGTTGCCGGCGGCTTGTGGGTATTATGATTCACGGAGAAATTGTTGACGACAATCATTCCACTCAAGCTGAACGCCATCCATGAAACAGCAAATTGTGTATTCCTCTTTGGAGTGTTTTTTCTGTGCCCTCTGTTTCACGCTGGGCAATCAACTTGCGGCGGCAGAAAAGCCGATGAATGTCGTTGTCCTTTACGCAGATGACTGGCGGAATGACACGCTGGGAGTTGCCGGTAACCCGGTGGTGAAGACACCCAATCTCGATCGTTTGGCGGGCGAAGGAATGCGATTTACGCAGAACTGCGTGACAACGTCCATCTGCGGCGTTAGTCGAGCGACATTGTTCACCGGGCAGTGGATGTCACGTCACGGCAACGCGGCCTTTGCAGAATTCAAAACTCCGTGGGCCGAAACTTATCCAGGCCTGCTGCGGGAGAACGGTTACTTCGTTGGACATGTTGGCAAATGGCACAACGGAAAATTCCCGGCGGAGCACTTTGATTTTGGTCGTTCGTACTTTGGCAAGCATTGGATGACGGAACCGGACGGCTCAAAGATTCATGTGACTCAGAAGAACGAACGGGACGCCCTTGAGTTTCTAAAAACACGTCCCACGGATAAGCCGTTCTGCCTGACCGTCGCCTTCTTCGCCACACATGCCGAAGATTCAAATCCGCTGCAATTCCTGCCTCAGCCGGAAAGTATGAAGCTGTACGAAGATGTGACGATTCCAATGGCTCCGAACGCAAACGACGAGTCGTTTCACCGCTTGCCGTCATTCATCGGGAACGAAAAAAATGAAGGTCGCAACCGCTGGCACTGGCGTTTCGACACGCCGGAGAAATACCAAACGATGATGAAGAATTATTATCGTCTGGCGACAGAAGTCGATGCCACATGCGGTCGCGTCCTCGCGGAATTGACGCAGCAGGGCGAACTCGACAACACGCTCGTTATCTTCACGACCGACAATGGTTATTACCATGCGGAACATGGACTAGCCGACAAATGGTATCCTCATCAGGAAAGCATCCGCGTGCCGCTGATCATTCGCGATCCTCGCATGTCGAAAGCGAAACACGGCACGACGAACGATGATTTTACGCTCAACGTCGATCTCGCCCCGACAATTCTGAACGCCGCTGGCATTTCTGCCCCGGCCACGATGCAGGGCCGCGACATGAGTCCACTGTATCTCGCCGCCGAACCGCCCGAGTGGCGTAGTGAGTTCTTTTATGAACATGGCACGATCCGGAATATCAACTTCATTCCATCATCGGAAGCTCTCGTGCGAAAGGACTGGAAGTATTTCTACTGGCCCGATTTTCAACGCGAACAATTGTTTGACATGAGCGGAGATCCGCGTGAAGAAAACGACCTCGCCGCCGATCCCGCTCAAGCCGAACGACTGGCCGAAATGCGAAGCCGCTTTGCTGAATTGAAAGCAGCAGCGCGTTAGAGTTTCAAGCGAGCGGCAGAAACAGATTTGCCACATTGGCAGTGGGCACAACCAACTATAGAATATGGTTAACGAAGGAGAGGTGTTTGATGCCGATGCATGACTGGACAAGGGTTGACGCTGGGATTTACCACGCATTTCATCATGAGTGGATCTCCGAAATTCACCGCGCCGTTTTGAAGCGGCTGCCCGAGGATTATTACTCATTGCCGGAGCAACAGGCGGCAGGGTTCGGACCCGATGTGTTGACATTGAAGTTCGACGATGAGGATTCGCCGTCTGGTGGTGCTGTCGCAACGAAAGCTCGGCCGAAAACGAAGCTGTTTCAGGAAACGCCGACGGAATTTTATCTCCGAAAAAAGAAGGCGGTCGTGATTCATCATGTCAGCGGAGATCGCATTGTCGCCATGATTGAGATAGTCTCCCCCGGCAACAAGAACTCGGCTCATGGTCTGCGTGCATTCGTCCGAAAGGCACGTGAGTTACTGCAGCAGAAGATTCACCTGCTCATCATCGATCCGTTCCCCATGAGCAGTCGCGATCCGCATGGTCTCCATGCTGCGATCTTTGAGGAGATTCAGGATGACCCACTGGAACTGCCAGCGGAATCCCCGTTGAGCGTGTTTGCCTACGAATGCGATGACCGAGTTCGAACGTATCTGGAGCCGTTGACTGTCGGTGATTCGCTTCCCGATATGCCGGTGTTTCTTTATCCGGGGATGTATATCGACGTGCCGTTGGAGGCAACCTATCTGTCTGCCTGGGAAGCCGTCCCACTCCGTTGGCAAAAAGTGATCGCCGCTCCTACGTAGTTCGACCTGTCCCAGGTCGGATTCCTTTGGCGGTGTGATCCAACAGGTAAACATAATTCTGCCGCTACCCGAAGAATCCTTCAACCGAAGAATCTGCCATGACACAGAATCCTGAAGGGAAATGGGACCAGTTTTTGACCGACGACAAGAACGATCTGCGCTGGGACAACGTTATCCTGTCAGGGATTTCACACGGTTCCACAACAGCCGCGCGATTTGCGAAGCATCAGAAGGTGGATCGAGTTGTCATGTTTTCCGGTCCGCGCGATCAACTGGAATCGTGGCATGGTTTTCCATCTGCGACACCGGAAAATCGTTACTTTGGATTCACGCATATTCTTGACGGTGGCTGGATCGCCGATCATTATTGCCGTTCGTGGCAAATGCTGGGACTCGCCAAATTCGGTCCGATCGTCAACGTGGACAAAGTTGCTGTTCCGTATGGCAATACTCGCAGACTGATCACAGATAGCGATGTTGGCAAGAACGCCGACCGTGCTCACTCCGGAGTCGTGCCCGGTGGTGCGGCGGTGAAGGATGCGAAGGGGAATTACATTCACGAAGCCGTGTGGCGTTATGTGTTTACGCATCCGGTTGATAAGACGGGTGATCCTGTTCCGCTTGATCCAGACTGTCGGATGAATCAATGAGTTATTGCGGGAAAACAATTCTGATCTTCGTCTTGCTGTTTGCAGCGATTGTTGTGCAAGAGTCCGTTGCGCACGGAGATGAGCGTTCCTCTGCGGGGGACAGTTCAGATCTTATCAGCATCGCCGAGCCGTTTTTTCGGGATCATTGCCTTCGATGTCACGGACCTGCTGAGACAAAAGGTGAACTGCGACTGGATTCGTTGGACGCGGATTTCACCAAGCCTGCAACGTTCGAGCGATGGCAGAAAATTCTTGAGCGGGTGCAAGCCGGAGAAATGCCGCCACCGGACGAGCCTCGCCCGAAACCAGACCTTGTTGCGGACTTTGCGAAACTGCTGACAGCAAGGCTGAATGCCGTGGCAGCAGAACGCCGTGGCAGTGGCCGTGTCGTGTTGCGAAGGCTGAACAGAATCGAGTACGAAAACACGTTGAACGATCTTTTCAACGTCAACACATCGATCAAAGAAATGTTGCCGGAAGATGCGATCGCGCAGGGGTTCGACAATGTCGGAGCGGCGTTGAATCTTTCGCCTGTGCTGATGGAAAGATATCTGGAGGCGGTCGATGCAGTGATTGATGCGGCGATTACGCCGGTTCACGATGTTGAAAGCAAAACGGAACGCTTTGACTTGTACGATTCACTGCCCACATGGTTCATTGCTGGTGTCTGGAAACAGGATGAAGGAGTCATTCTGTTTCGCAACAGCGGCGATTCGGCAACCGATCTTCGGCAGTTCAAGGCGCCTGCTCCCGGACGATATCGGTTTCGCATTTCTGCGTCGGCACATAATTCGGAGACGCCGTTGCCGATGGCGGTGTTGCTCGGGAATTTTGTGGTCAGCGGTAATCCAACACGACATCTGGGCTACTTCGACGCTCCGCCCGGTGAACCTGCGGTGATCGAGTTTGAAGAACGACTGCTGGCGAAGAATGACACGATCAAAGTGACGCCGGTGGCTTTGCCGTTCGTGTATCTGAGGCACGAGACGATGCCCGAATATCCGGGTCCAGGCTTGCACATTCATTGGCTGGAAGTCGAAGGTCCGTTTCCTGACGCATGGCCGACGGAGAGTTATCGCCGCGTGTTTGGTGAAGTGGATTCAAAGACGGGCACGCTGGCTGATGCTGAGAAATTGCTGCGTGATCTGCTGCCGAAAGCATTCCGACGTCCAGTGACTGAAGGTGAGGAAAAGCCATTTGTTGAATTGGTGGCGTCGTCGCTGGAATCCGGGCAATCTTTCGAAGTCTCGCTGCGAGCGGGCATCAAGGCTGTGCTGGCATCGCCGAAGTTTCTGTATTTGCGTGAAGCGAATGGGGCACTTGACGACTACGCTTTGTCGTCGCGGCTATCGTACTTCCTGTGGAGCACGATGCCGGATAATGAACTCATGGAACTGGCACGCAGTGGAGAATTGCACACGCCGGGTGTGTTGCGATCTCAGGTCGAACGCATGCTGCAGCACCCGAAGGCGAAAGCATTCACGGAAAACTTTACCGGGCAATGGCTGAGTCTTCGCGATATTGACGCGACAACTCCGGACAAAGCACTGTATCCGGAGTCCGACGAATTATTGAAGTGGTCGGCGGTGCAGGAGACGCATCGATTTTTTGATGAACTGCTGAAGGAAGACCTCAGCGTAGGGAATGTCATCGATTCGGATTTCACGATGCTCAACGGTCGGCTGGCCACTCATTATGGAATTCCGAATGTGCATGGGGTTGAAATCCGAAAAGTGCCGCTCAAGCCGGAGTATCATCGGGGAGGCTTGATGACTCAGGCGAGCGTTCTGAAAGTCACCGCGAACGGCACAGCTACGTCGCCCGTTCTGCGTGGAGTCTGGGTCTTAGATCGCATATTGGGACAGCCAGTTTCACCGCCTCCGCCGAACGTGCCTGCCGTCGAACCTGATATTCGTGGAGCGACAACCATTCGCGAACAACTCGCCAAACATCGCTCGACAGAGAACTGTATGGGATGCCATTCGCGGATTGATCCTCCCGGCTTCGCCTTGGAAAACTTCGACGTCATTGGCGGTTGGCGTGATCGTTATCGAGTCGTGGCGGAACAAAAGGATTGGGTCAAAAATCGAGTCGGTCCGCTGGCGAAGTATCTTGCTGCATATCAATACGGCCTTGGACGTCCGATCGAAGTGGCAGATACCTTGCCAGATGGGCGTCAGTTTTCGGACATCAACGAACTAAAGCAACTGTTACTCGCCGATCCCGAACAAATCGCCCGCTGTATCACCGAAAAACTGATAACCTACGCCACCGGCCAGCCAGTTGGCTTCGATGATCGACAGGCAGTGGACCAGATTCTTGCGGAAGCAAAGGCTTCTGATTATGGATTGCGAACATTGATTCACGCTATGGTTGCCAGTGAGTTGTTTCGAAGCAAATAAATTTCGCCATCACGCTCCGCCGCTGAGAATGATTGCCTTCGTTGAGTTGTGAATTAATCTCAAATTGCAACCCCTCGGATCGTCACGGCCACCGATATGGTTTCTCATGCTGCAACTGTTCGAGCATCCGTTCCACATCAACGCGTCGTTCGGAAGGCGCTTTAGCTTCTGCCAGTTTTGCGTATTTAATGGCGTTGATGAAGTCTCCACATTCTGCTTCTGCTGCCGCCCGTATAGAAAGAAACTTCCAGTCATTGTTATTGGTTAAACTACAGGCTCGTTCTGACAAGGTGCGAGCGCGAGCGCCATGCCGGTACGACGCATTTGGGCAGGTGGCAAGAATGAGGGCAAGATTGTTGCAGGCGATCGCGTTGTTTGGGGCGAGCGTCAAAGCGGCTTCGTAACTTCGAATTGCTTCGTGGTATCTTTTAGCCTCATAATGTTCGTTGCCAGTGCGGTAGAGCGCGACAACATCCGACTGCTCACCGACGTCAGCGAAAATGACGGTTTGATTTTCCAAGGGTGGCATTGTGGATTCTTGGGACGGTTCGTATTCGAGATCCTGAACAGGCGGAGATGTATGATTTGTAGTCTGGCGACTATTTAGGAACACGACACAACATACAACGCACAAGGCGGCAAAAGACGGGATGGCAACGCCAAATACCCACGGTCTAAGTGAAGCAGAAGCTTCGCGGGATTTCATTGGAAGCTGCGCTGCACTGTACATCAACTTGCCGTGAGCGTCAGCCGCTCGGTCGATGAAAGGATTTGATATACCTGATTCAGAGGCATCCCTTTGATCGAACACGCTAGCCTCCGGCATGGTGATTTTTATGTTTTCGAATTGGTAAACTTCGTCATCATCGTCAGGGTGTAGTTTTCCGCCGAACAGATAGACGTCATCGATATGGCTCGTATGATTTCCGCAAACAGAATCTGTTGAATCGCGGTTGCCGGAGTTGTTTGATTCTGAAATCATGCTCCGCTCTCAGGTTCCGCCGACAATTTCCAGCGGACAGTTCCACCTTCTTCGATTCTATCCACTTTGTGTTGCGCAAAAAGTTGTCCGTACAGCAGCGAGTTTACAGCGCTGGTGTCCACATCAATCCCAGACGACCGTTCGCATATTCTGGAACGAATTTCTTTTGCCTTCAATGGTTGTGGCGATATTCGCAGAACGTCCAAAATGAATTGTTCCACGTCAAGTTCTGGCGCTTCGTGTGGGATCTCCATTGGCTGAATGATAGGTACACCGTTCGTGCGATATTGGGGGGCGTCATCCTCCGACCGGTTCAGTATGTGATCGATCAGATCACCAAATGGCAGTTCTCCTGGCCCTGGCGGTTCAACCTGTATGTTCGGAATAGACTGGATTTCTTGGGTACCAACGGGCTGTACCTGTTCATCAGTAGTTTGACCTTCTTCGCAATTCTGCCTCAGAATCTCCAAGTTCCCCGGCAGTTTTAAATCGTCATCGCATTGTGCGGCAGACCACTTAGCTCTCAGTCCTGCTGCATGGCGAATGACTCTGTCGGCTGACGTTTCCTTTGATGACTCTTCGTTGTCGGCTCGGTCGCCGACGGAAGCAATTTCCAATTCAGGTGAAATCCCCATCTCCTGCAGTCGATTGAACAGGCGTTGCATCGCGGCATCGGGGTTTCGGAAATACTCTGACCCACGAAATACGGTGGAATGTCCATCCGAGACGTTCGAGAATCTCCTGACGCGCCATGTCTTCCGGGATTTGGTTGATCGGGTGATAACGGTCACCGTCGCATTCCACTGCAAGTCGTCTGCCACCGCCTTCGATAATTAGATCGATCGAATAGGCTCCGACAGCCCATTGGGGGCATACGCGATATCTTTGGCGAATCAAATGTTCGATAACCTGTTTCTCGAACGGCGACTGAGCCCTCAATTGCGCCGCAGCGACCTGCGCATCGATCGCGTTGGGATCTTTCGCATGTTCGATCAGCATTCGTCGCAGATCGCCCGGTTTCAAATCCGTGTCGGGGTTCAGTGAATAAACGACCCACATCTGGTTTCGCGCCCGACTGGCCGCAACATTAAAACGTTGCTTCGCGTCCTGCCTTTGGTTAAGCCAATGCGGCCCGCCTTCGGGTTTCGGTGAATCGACCATCGACAGAAAGATTACGTCACGTTCGTCTCCTTGAAATTGTGCCGCATTTCCACAGATGATGCGGCGTTCCTCAAGTAACGAAGGCAAAATGTACTTGCGGACATGGGTTTCGATTTCCACGGCCTGTTCACTGCCAACCAAACAGATTACACCGAAAGTTTGTCCGGCATAATCGTCCAATTCGATGGCAGCGGCGATCAACGAGCCGATCGTTAACGCTTCCATTCGATTTACATATC
>JBDNFT010000078.1:0-9243 GCA_041689695.1 Planctomycetaceae bacterium
AGAGGCACGCCAGGTGGCCAACCGCAAACGCGACGATCGCCAAAAACGCCGCGACAAAATCGCAGCAGCTGACCTCCGCCCAGCGGACGCCGCTCGCAACTGAACGCCGCTGGACCAAATGGGTTCCCCGGACGCTTACGCAGAGGTCACAATTGATCTGCATCCGACGGCAGTGCGGCGTCTGAACTGGTGGTCGTTGCGTAAGGCAGGCTTCGACTGTCAGAAACCGCCGGATCCACTTACCGCTCCGGATGGTGATCTTGTCGGAAAGCCATGGAGGATGCTCACAAAGGGAAACCCGATTGGCGTTCCCGTGATTCGGCGACACCAGGGGAATTCAGACTGGGGACCGCAGCATGAGGTCCGCATCGCGGCGTATTGCGATCTCATCGAAAAATGCCAAAACCAATCAGCCCCATTTGGCGTGATCCTGTTTGCTGGAACCACCGAGTGCGTCATCATCCCGAACACTCCAGCAATGCAGCAACGCTGTCGTCAGGCTCTGGCAAGTGTCCAGGAGTTTCTTGAGATTCAGGCTCGCGGCACTCACATTCCTGCAGCACCCACCGACAAACGCTGCATTGGCTGTCCATACGGCAAGCCTCGGGAATTTCAACGCGGGAAATCAGAATCCGTCTTCAATGAAAAGCCGGTCACTCCCTACACCACTAACAGCGTCCGACCTTCCGACGGAAAACTACGCGGCACGTTTCACTGCACCTGTGGCGACCGCTTCAAATGGGTCCCACCGCATAAGGATGCTGTCAACCTGGGAATCGCGAAACCAAATTCTGGCTAAGATGGAGCGTTCGTTGGGTTCGTCGTCTCGATGAAGGGTAAACCAAAACTGTTCCACCCGGTGTTCGCGGTTCCCCGCGTCGGTCGATGTGAACGGAGCAGGTTGTAAAAGGTTCTGCGATTTCAAGAAACGGTAAGGTTCATGAGCAAGTTCGTGCTGACGCACCCGTCACTCGGCATTTCGTAGACACCCCCGAAGACCTGCGACGTCCGGGATTTACGCTTGAAGCGAACTGACCAAGTTCTCGATGGTTGGCAAGTCAATCCTTTCGCGTGTTGTCCAGTCCAATAATGCAGCGGCCCGGTCTTTTGCTGGCGCGCTGACTGGCGGAATCTCGTTGTCAGGCGGATTTAGAGCGAAGACGAGAAGATTCACCTGATTCGTTGTTAGCTTGGCTATCGCAACTGCAAGTTGTAGCCGCCGTGGAGAATCAATGGTTCCCCCTCTTTCAATCTCTGCGGGGATCCGGTCGAAGAAAATCTGATAGTCATGAACACCATCAGATACGCCAGGAAAGACAGACTTCTTTTCCGATGGCGTTGGGCGACTGCCGGCGCTGATCGCACCCAATAGTATTGCTGTTGCCGATTTCTCTGAGTGTCCAACAATATCGGCGTAAACGACCGAACCGAGGAGTCCAGTTAAATTCACCTTTGCAACTCGAACAGGAATCAATTTTCGTTTGTGCCCCAACGGATCGTGGCGAAATGCAGCCTGCCATTCGGATGCCGCGAAGTCCGACTTTATGTATTCCGGAGACAGAATTGCTATCGTTCGGTCTGTGTTTCGGATCGCCAGATCCATCTGCTCCACAAAGTTCGTACCGGGCAGGAAGTCCTTGTATTGAACAGTTACTGAGTAGCCTGCGGATAGCAACACGCTGCCGACCCATCGAGCCCAGGTTTCGTCAGTTTTCGTATAGCTTATAAAAATGCTCTCCACGTTCGTATTCTCCACATTATTACCTGTAATTGAAGAAACCAAAATTCCATCGAGTTTGTCGTTTAGCACAATGAATTCGACACGGGACTTCTTTGCTCGATCCGTAGTAATTACGAGCATGCCGGCGTCATTTCGAGTCACATGTGAGCCCAACTCAAATTGCAAAGCCGCTTTCGAGTCAGAAACAAATCGAAACTGTGGAAGCCGCCGCTTCTCGTTCCCATCCGCTCTCCAAGCCAGCGTGCAAATTAACTTCACGTCGTTGCTGGATAGCCCACCGACAAGCCCATCATCTCCGAGAAATAATTCTTCGCCGTTTTGCTCAATCAATCGTGCAAAAGTCGATAACAGTTTCCCTGTGTCCGCCACATCAATTTGAAAGAACCCGGATGCATTCAATGTTGAAGAAACAAAATCAACAACTCGAGCGCGGTAGAATTCATCAGCCCGTGACACACGTTTCCTGCTTTCAATCACAGCCTCATCGCCAGCCTCTTCTTTGAGGGCGACATACATATTGGCCAATTCCGGAAACAACTCAATCGCTCTTTCATGAGCAGATTGGATGTCCTTTTTCGGTGGTAAATACTCTTTCTCTTTCGGATGGTCTGGCGGTGGCGCTAACCTTTGAAGGAGAAAGCGGTTTACGTTTTGACGTAGCTGACTATCGCTGATTGCTTCCAGTATTCCGCCAAACTTGGCGAACAAATCCATTCGATTGATCCACGGCACTGATTGCGTCAATAAATCGACTGGGGTAAGTAGTACGTACTGCGACTTGAAGACCGGCAGCGTAAATTTTTTGTGGCTCCAAAGTTCTTTGTCGTAGTCAAAGCTAACCCGGCGGACATCGAATACTCTGCATTGCTCGGGAGTCAAATGCTTCAGGGCGAATTGCTGAGTAAAGCTCAAAAGGAATTCGTGGCACAGATTGGTAACAAAATCACTCAACGCATCCTTGCCCGAGCCTTTCGAGAAAAGAAACAACCGCTCAAAATGACTTCCTCTTGAGTAATTCTCTTCTCCAAAGTCCTTCAACGGCCCTCGAAGACCGATGGCAGCTCCTTTTGCAAATGTGCGACCCATTCCCCGCCCAGCATTGCTGCCGACAGAATAGCCAAGCCAATTGTTCGGAATTTCGGAAAAATGCAACCATTCCTGCTCCTGATTTGAAGTGGCATTTCCCGCTACAACTTTGTTTCGAACAAACGAAACATAGCGCACGACATCCTTGTGTAGTTGCTGATACTCCGGCTTGTCACTGTCAAAAATCAGGAAGGGATCAATGAAGAGTGGTAGGTCGCTCACCAGCGAGATGTCAAAAACATTTTCAGATGCGAGCAGATCGTTTGAGATATTGAATTCGTCTGAAAGGTACATGGAAAAGCCTGCTTGCAGTTGATATTTCGTTAGTGGAGTCTGCGAGTCCTAGGTAACTCACCTCTGACTTTGTTCCAGAACCGCCGATCGATCAACATCTTCGGGAACTGAGGGATTCAGAATGACACATACTGATATCCGCGTAAGGTCACGCACTTGTATCTTTCGACTGTGATTGAGGATTGCAACCGGATTGCAACCAGAGTGCAAATGCTCCACAAGTCGCAGTCACATTCAGCGAGAATTGCTGAGACAACCTCGAAAAACTAATCCAATACTGGATTAATTCTTCTGCTTCACAGTTTTCGCTTCTCAGTGATGTGTTACAATTGTTCGTGTCATAGTAGGCTGCGCGATGTATCGTTTGTATCTTAGGTGGCTTTGTCAATTGCAGTTTCGAGTATCATTTCTGATATTTCGAGAAATCTTTGGGAGTGTATGATGGTCGTTCATTCGGATCAAAACCCCTTGGTTGAAGCAAAGTCACTGATCATCGAGTTTGGGGAATCTCAAACACGCTTGGCGGAATTGTCAGGGGTGTCCCGCGTGCAAATCAGCCGGATTGCGAATGGCCGGGTCGGCACGGTTTCGGAAAAAACACTGCGACTTCTGCGGCGCGCTGTGGCTGACGGACACAAGCGACCGTCCAAGCACGTCAGTTCGAAGGAATTGACGGCAAGAGAACGCTACCGAGAACTCATTGAGCAAAAACTCGGCAGGAAGTCGTTCGCAGGTCTCGGATTTCCGGATTTGGCTCCTCAGCGCTTGGAGTCGATTTTCGTCATGCCTGAAGCTATCCGTCAGGGCCTTGACGAACAAGTCGACAGTGATTGTGCCGATGAAGGTGTGATGGCAGCAAGGGTAGCGAGAGATCAGTATGCTGATGCTCTACGCGAGAACGAGCGACTAAATGCTGACGAAGCGATCCATGCGTTTCCACGACTCGTCGTTCTTGGCTGTCCCGGGTCGGGAAAGACAACGTTCATGCAATACACGACGGTGATGACGTCACGAGGCGATTATTTTCAGCATGACTGTCTTCCAGTCTTCATAAGACTTCCTGAGTTTGCGGCAGCGATGGATCTGGACCCTGAGATAAACTTTTTTGGGTGGATCAAAGCGAGGGTTGAATCACTTGGCGCAAGCGACTTTGGAGCAACGTTGCAGGCATGGTCGGAGGATGCGTCGAAGCGGTTACTATTCTTGCTGGACGGTCTGGATGAAGTTCCCGATGACGATTCACGTATTCGCTTAGTAGAAACAACAAGGAGTTTCATTGGGGAGTTTCCTTCAAATCGCTTCTGCATCACGTCGCGCCCCATTGGTTTCGATCCCGAGCCGTGGAGAGTACTCGGATTTGAAGTCGTCCGGTTGCTGGAGTACGGCGACTCGCAGATTCGCAAAACCATTTCGAAATGGACTCCTCTGCTGCAATCTGGCGACGATCTCCAAGTGTCACAGAATCTCGAAAAGGCAATATGGGAAAATTCCCGAGTCCGTCAAATTGCGTCCAATCCTTTAATTTTGACCATCCTGATTTTCCTTTGTCGCAGCCGCAATTACGTTTTGCCCAGACGGCGTGTGGATCTGTACGAAAAAGTTGCGGAAGTCTTCCTGGAAACATGGGAGGCGAGTAAGCGACCGTCCGGAGAGTTCTCCGAAACGCTCGGAATCGATCTCGACGCGCGCGATCTGGAGTGGCTCGTTGCGGATTTGGCCCTACAGATGCAGAGAAATGGAGTGGTGACCGCGAAACGTTGGTGGATCGAACAATGCTGGCATGAAGCTTTGGCAAGCCGACTGGGATTTGATGACCAAATAGCTAAGGACGCGACTGCTCGACTGCTAAGGTTTGTTTCAGGGCGAACCGGGATATTCGAAGAGCGGTCACTTGATCTTTACGCATTTTCCCACAGAACATTGCAGGAATTTTTTGCGGCAGTCGGCCTCACCAATGAAGCCGACAATGATAAACATACCGATCTTGAGACCTTAGTCCGGCCGTATTTATTTCATCCAGAGTGGGACGAAACGATTCGGCTGGTAACTGCGCGCATAACACCCCCGCGAGCAGAGCGGCTTGTTCGTCTGATGCTGGATGATCCGGACCCTTCCGGACGTTTTCTGCATCGCGGCCCTCTGTTGGCGATGCGATGTTTGCTGGACGGGTCCACAATCGCCAACCGACACGTTGTGGATCAACTATTTCATTCAATGGATCGTCTGGGGGCATCACGGTGGTTGGGTATCACGTTGAGATGCCTAAATATGTTGCGTCAGTTTGAGGGTTCTCGATATGCCGCTCATGCCAGTGAGGCCGTCAATCGGATTCTTAGTCTCGCAATGAAGGAACTTTCATCTGACGATGTTGAACAGCTTGAAAGTGCGAAATTTGACGATCCGGAAATTGACATGGAGCGGCTGTCTGCTGAATTCGATAAGCCGTCTGCGATTGTAAAGGCACTGCTTGCTGATGGTTCCGATGAGGTTATCTACATTCCTAATTTCAAGTTGTTGAAAGATGACTTTCCTACCCGGCAGAAGGATGCGACACGCCGGTTACTCGATGCCAATACTCCCAATGAAGTCAAGCACTCACTCATTGTGCAGATGGCAATGCAAAGTAACGTGCGGACGAATTGCTTTCCCGTACTGGCAAGGGTCATCGCAGAAGAGCCAGACGAGGAACTGAAAGTGCTGACTATCTCATTGATCGGACGATTCGCCCAGGGAAACGAGAAAGCAGTGGAGTTGCTCACGGGCCTGCTTGCTGATTCGCAGCCGGAACCAATACGAGGCAAAGCGGCGTGGGCTCTCGGGAGCGTAGCTGACAGCGACGAAGATATTCGAAAGAGGCTGCAAAATCTGTTGTGCGATGCAGATGAATCATCCGAGGTGCGTCGAAATGCCGCATTCGCACTCACTGATGTCGCTGCAGGGGATCCCGATCTTGCTGATACGATTTTGCAGTTGGCTCGTCAGGATCAGGCGAAGTCCGTTCGAATCAGTTCACTTCACGCCCTCAGAAAGTGCATTCGACCGTATCCGCATGTGCGTGAAGCTTTTTTGGATTGGGCAAACGGAGAGGGAACAGAGGCACGTGTGACCTGCCAAATCCTGGCTCGCTCGCTTGCCGAAGGGGAAATCGCCTGGGATCATTCCATCAGCCGGATGGTGGAAGATGTGTTGCGACGCATTGGCTCAGACGATGGGCTCGGAGAACCATGTCCGCACGTGTTGTCAGCATTGACGGCCCTGGTTGAGGCGCGTGAGTCCCGAGGTGGAATCAACCTGCAGGAAACATTGGCGAGTGCATTTGCATCCATTGCAGACAAGCTTCAATACTGTTTCGTCTTCGGCTCAATTGCACGAAACGAGCAATCAGTAGACAGCGATATTGACGTGATGATGATTGGAGACGTAACGATGGATGTTGTGAGTCCCGTGCTCAAGAATGCCGAGCGAATCCTGGGCCGCCAGATCAATCCCACGATCTATACCGAATCGCGTTTTCGACACAAGGTGCAGGAAGGAAACCACTTTGTGACGACTGTTGTCCGAGAGCCTAAACTACCAATTTGCTGGGCAGGAACTTTAATGACCGAGAAGGATCTTAATAATGAGCTTAGAGCAATGGCGCAGGAACGGCTGGTTAATTAGCAACGACACAACCGAAGCAGAGATAGCTCAGCTTATTGCAGTTGTTGATCGCGAACTGTCCGACGCTGCCACTCAGGGCATTAGTGTCGATGGCAAATTCATGCATGCATACGACGCGGGGCTCATCCTGTGCATGATACCACTCAGGGCACGTGGATATAGAGTTACCAAAGGCAGCGGACATCATAAACGAGCTATCGAATCGCTTCCGCTGACGATTGGTCTGGATCTGCGTAATGTCTCAGACCAGATTGAGATTGCCTCACGCAAACGAGGTCAGGCCATGTACGACCACGTAGACGTCGTCGAAGAGAAGGATGCCGACGTGCTGATTCAAACGGCAAAGAATCTGCGCGCCACGGTTTTGGAGTTTCTCAGACAGAACTATCCGCAACTCCTACTTACATTACATTGAAAATGTGCGATCTTTGTCTCAACGGGCCAATTCCGTGCATTGGTATGTGCATGTCATCCTGCCGGAAAAACGTCCGTTCTCACCTCATCGCTGCTTCGTTCCGACACTCCGAGGTAACTTGTCATCGGACGGCGATTGCGACTCTCCAATTTCGGATGTCATCGGTGCTTCGAAATCATTCGAGTTGCTGCCGATAATTGAGCGTCTTGTCCAAAACTGGCAACTGGAGAGCGAGTAATTCATCCGCCATCGGAGCATCAATCCTTGTCGTGCGGTTTCACAAACCAGCCGATGACCTTGGTCAGTGCGTTTTCGATGGGTGGTAGGTCTGGCGTGATGCGGAACCGGGCGGACAGGTCCTGCCAGTCGTTTAGCCAGGTATTGTGATCCGGGTAGCGTTCGTCAGGGTTGATCGCCAAACCTCTCACGACCAGTGCGTCAAGTCTGTCGCGTAATGACCGGGGTAACTTCTGGCAGGTCTTCGAAATCTGACTGGGTGGAATCAAAGTATCCGCTGCCCGCGCAATGAACTCAGGTCGTCCGGCTTTGCCTCCCAATCCACCATACGGCAATTGCAGCGTCAGCAGCTCAAAGAACAACACGCACACGGAAAACTGGTCGCAGGCCAGACTGACCGGGGTTTTGGCGTTCTGAAGTTCCGGTGCGGCGTAGCAGCGGTGATGTCCGTCACCGTCGTTGCGGCGGCTGGTCCAGTCCGTCGTCCACGAGCTGCCAAAATCGATCACTTGCAAACGGCTGGAATGAGACGTCACGAGGACGTTCGCAGGCTGCAGGTCGCCGTGGGCCACCTGCAGACGACGATGGAGATGGCAGACCGAATTGGCGAGCCCATTCATCAGCCGCAGTGCCTGTCCTGGATCGACCGGCGGTCGCCGACCTTCTCGAATATTCTGCAGATAGTCGGCAAAGCTGATGCCTTCCACCCACGTCAGCGCGACATCAATTTGATCACGCTTCCGTTGCCATTCCATGACGCGAGGAAAGGCATCGCTCTTGAGTCGGCTCAGTACCCGCAGCAGTTGCTCAGTCGACTTGCCGACGGGCAGGGACTGGACCAGAAAGAAATTGCCACCGGGACTACTCAGCGGATCGAAGGCGAGGTAGCTTTCGCGGAATGGACTGCCGACTCGTTCGAGCAAAAAGTAGTCTCTGCGGCGGCATTCGAGATACGGTCGAGTGCGGCCTCGGACGTTCACCGTCCGTTCACGATTTTCGGAATGTTCAGCGGGCTCAGCCATGTCGTTTTTGTCGCTTCGTGCTGGCCACCAAAGTGTCGATCATTGTCGGCACAGGCCAGCAGGTACAGCACTGCCCGCGTGCTCGCGAACTACCAATTCTCCATATGGAGCAAACGTCCGTTTTGTCCTTCGTCGTGCAGGGTGAGAACAACTTCGCCGCCCGTAAATGAGAATCGTTTGCCGTCATCGGCTATTGGAAGGTCGGAATCAATTACTGTGAGGATCTGCTGGATTCCAAGATCTGCAAGGCACCGAAGCGCAGCAATGACATTCAATTTTATTCGATTGTCCAATCCTTCGAGCAACCCATCGTGATAAACAAAACGAACAAAGCCTTCATCAAGCATTACGCGTGTTACCGCTAAGTCGAAAGCGGCGCAAAGAAGTTGTTTATAGCTCTTCCCTTCACTCTCGCTGGTAGCGTGGTCGCTTAAGTCAAGGTACTCTGCCTGGAATTCAATGTTGTCCTCTTTGTTAAGGCGGGTCGTGACGAGCGCTCTATGTCCTAGAAATTGCTGACAAAGATCCGCTAATGCCTCCCGGATGCGCCAGTATCGCCCAGCTGTGTCAATCCCGCATGCATCCACATTGGTCCGCAAGGAATCGACTTGGTCTTCTCGCTCGCGCACCAAGACCCGCAATTCCTTTTCCTTTTCTCGAATCCCAAGCAGTGCATCCCGCTGACGCTCCAGGCTTGCAAGTTCATTTTTCAAGGCTACCAGCCGGTGGTTCATCTCGCGATATTTGCTGACTGACTCCATGTCACCCAGATACTGCAGCTCTGTCTG
>JBDNFT010000079.1:0-3954 GCA_041689695.1 Planctomycetaceae bacterium
AATGGATTTGCTGACATGGCAGCAGAGCTTCCTAAGCATCGCGAGACGCTGATTGCAAAGGTTCAGATACTGCAGCAGGCAGCAAATCGATTCACTGGCAAGTTAAACTCTCTGTCTATCGACGCCATGCCGCCCGAAAGTACGGCAAACGACGATGCTTCTGCTCAACTGAATGATTCCGAATATCCCGATGTCAGCAAACTGCAGGAAGATTCCGCAAAACCGATGTCGGCTCTTGAACGCTGGCTGGGCGCAGGAAGCAACAGAGATGCTGCGAATGACGGGTCTTCGCCAAAGAAACCTCTCTACGTTACCGAATCGCCATTGAGTTCCATTCGCATGAGTGACTGGACGGGTGGATTGTTGACGATTCTGGGACCGCTTGGAACGTCGGGCCTTGTCGTGGTGTTTGCGTTGTTCTCGCTGTTGTATCGCGATGATATCCGCGATCGATTCACTTCGCTGGTGTCGCGCGGCAACTATGTCGTCACTTCAGATGCGATCCGAGAAGCCTCGCAGCGAATCAGTCGCTATCTGATAGCGCAGACGATTCTGAATGTGTCGTATGGATTTGTGTTTACTCTCGGATTACTCGCCATTGGATTCTTAATGGCACCTGAAGGAACATTTCCTTATGTTGCTCTGCTCGGAGTAGTGGCCGGATTGTTTCGATATATCCCTTATGCTGGTCCAGTGGTCGGCGCGTTCTTTCCGTTGCTGGTCGCTGCGGTGTTGTTCCCCGGTTACCAGATTTTTGTCGCGGTGGCGGTGCTGATTATTGTGATGGAACTTATTTCTAACAATGTCGTCGAACCGTGGGCTTATGGCTCCAGTACCGGCGTTTCTTCAGTGGCCGTCATTCTGGCCGCCGTCTTCTGGGGGTGGCTGTGGGGACCGATTGGATTGCTTCTCGCCACGCCACTCACGGTGTGTGCGGTTGTGCTGGGGCGATATGTGGACCGCTTCCAGTTCCTGGCGGCACTGCTGAGCGATGAGGTTCCGGTTGCGCCATGGATACGTGGCTATCAACGTTTACTGGCAAGCGAAAACCACAAATTGATCGAATTCCTTGACGCGGAATTGAAGTTGCATTCGGCCCCGGAGGTTCTCGACACCGTGGTCGTGCCGATCGTAAAGCGCATCAGGCGTGATCGCGACGAACAGGGAGTGGATGAAGTTGAACTCTTCCAGCGACTGTCAATGGCGTTGACGTCTGTGGAACTCATTTCATCTGATACTGAAACGTGCGACGATCCTTCGACGGGATTCAATCAGCGTCGTGACGCCGCAGACAATGCGATCGATTCATCGTCGTCGCGGTTTGGAATCGCGATCGCCGCCGATAGCGAGGCAGAGTCGATTCTGCTGAAGACCGTGTGTCAGCAGTTAGGCACAGACACACGCATGGAAGTGATCGAATGTGAAGAACTGCCTGATCGCGAATGTAGCAGGGTCACATCACGGAATCCGGATTTCGTTGTGATCGCTGTAGTGCCGCCGGGCGGGATGCAGCAAGCCAGATACTGGTGTCGAGCACTGAGAGACTCCGGATATGATGGACCTGTTGTGGTTGCGTGCTTCGGGAAATTCCGAAACTACGATACGCTCCTGGTGCGATTTCGAAGCGACGGAGCCGAATGGCTGGTCACGACCGTAAAACAGACCATCAACAAAATCAAAGGGCTTATAACCCGTCCTGCCGTATCTTCAATTCCCTAATGATGAAATCACCTCAATGGAGCCGTTCGAATGACTACTGTTTTGATTGCCGATGATCGGCGCGATACGTGCGAACGCCTCAAGGCTTTACTTGAAAAGAAAGGCATTATGGTCGAGACGGCTGAAAACGGCACCGAGGTGTTGGAAAAAATCGCAAAAATGCCGGTCGATCTGATCGTGATGGATATGAATATGCCGGAGATGGATGGTTGCCAGGCAACAGAGTCTGTCAAAGGCAACCCGCAGACTCAACACATCCCTGTCATCATCTGTACTGCTCATCCAATGCCCGGCGACAAGGATCGAGCGAAAGCTTCCGGTTGCAACGGGTTCCTTGAAAAGCCGATCGAAATCGATTTACTCATTCCAATGATCGATGTCTTCTTGAAAGCCGATTCCACATTGAATCCACTTGAGGCGGCGTGAATCCCACTGGTCCACATCGATTGGCGGGTCATCTATCCGAGCATCAGATGAGTGCTCAAATTCCTCTCCAACCTCTTTCGCTTCCTCCAGCGTCGCAACTGCTTTAACTTTGACTTTATCATCAGGAATTCCATACCATGAATCGTTTCAAACTGATCTCGCTGTCGTTGTTGTCTTGCGCCGCCCTGTCAGTCATTTCGGCGATTGCAGGTTGTGAGCAAAAAGAAAAGGTACTCGATATCGAGACTCCGAAAGGCTCAATTGAAGTTGAACGTTCCAAAAGCAGCGGGAAAGTGGATATCGAAATCAACAAAGACTGATCGTAAAGACTGGATGAGTTTCATCCAATTTAGTCAGTATTCGCTCATCAGTATCGCTTGCCTGTTGGATAGAAACGTTGGCGGAATCTCTGGAAAGGGTTTGAAATAGAAATCCGTTCCACGATGTCTCGGGTCACAGTTTTCTGTCTTCGGTCGTGGAGCCGGCTGGTGCGTGGATTTGCATAGCCTGCCAGATTCTGAATATCTTCGAGCGGGAGGCCCTGAGCCAGGAGATTTGTTATCGTTTCGACCCTGAAAGAATGGGGTGACAGTTTTCGAGGCAGACCGCAGGCTTTCATCCGCCGTTTGACCATGCGGTTCATGTCACCGGCGGACATGGAGCGGTTGCTGAGAACTCCGGTGCGTCGAATTGATCTCAGGAACAATTGAAGATCAAAGGGGTCTCTTTGATGCACGAACTAGTAAAAATTCCCAGCCACCCCCAATAGTAAAGCGACCAAAGGGTGTTGTTCGTTGATGCTTTGAAGACGAAATCATGCCACGTTCCTTGATGTCTGCATCAGAGAGACCTTTGATGCTGTGCGCATTCGCGAATTCTCTTGCCCCAGGCTGATATGCCCGAGCCTTTCAGGCCCCATCGCAGCGCCAGCTTCGTCGATCAATGCAAACGCGTTTTCTGCCTAAGTGTCACCGCGCACTTTATTTCACGCAGAACGGCACCTTCAACCCACTGGCATGCAATACGGATGTCTGCACATTCAGATCATGCGCAGGGGAGAAGTCGGACTCCTTTTCACCACGAATGATTCTGGCCATATCAGCGGCATCATCGACGTAACGCACATACTTTGGAAATTGAATTTCCTGATATCCTTTCGCGTACTTGTCGCGAGTTTCAGACAAAGTCACGCGGGCCGATGGGTTATCCAGCGGCTGAATATGAAACGTCCCTTCGGTGCCGCACACAACCAGATGACGACGTTGACCACCATCCACTTCGATCGCACTGGACTTCACTGTTGCCGTTGCCTGAGGATACTCAAACACCGCCAGCATATTGTCCATCAGCGTATCATCGAATTTTCCTGATCGTCGAGGAAACGCGGCAACGCTCGTGGGCTTTCCCAGCACACCGACAACCAGATCGATCACGTGACAGCCCAATTCAAACATGATCCCGCCAGGAAACGCCGCCAATTCATGCCGACTCGCTGGATCAACAATCTTACTCATCACAGTGTGAACTTCAAATACGTCACCCAGCCAGCCTCGCTTCAAAAAGTCTCGCAGCAGAACAACGCCTGGGTTGTACCGAAACATGTACCCCATCTGCAGCAGCAACTTCTGCTTCGTCGCCGACTGCAGAATCCTCGCGAACTGTTCCAGTGATTCCCCGGCGGGCTTATCGATATGCACATGCTTCCCTGCTGATATACATGCTTCGGCTACGTTCAGCAGATCTTTGACTTGTGTCTCAACCAGCACCGCCTGTAGACCAGGCATGTTCAGCAGTTGCTCCTGAGTCATC
>JBDNFT010000080.1:0-3077 GCA_041689695.1 Planctomycetaceae bacterium
ATTGGCGAGTCCAACACCCTCAAGTAATGTCCTCCACTTTTCAGGAGTCCTTTCACTTGACCAATCGGCATCATTCTTTGCATTCACAGCGAGTGTCACGATTAATTTGTCTAACTTGAAGAGGCATTGCCAACATTCCTCCATTGAAGCGGCCGACTTTTGGACACACCACAACTTCAATTTTTCGGACAAGTTTGTCAATACATTTAGGTCCAAAAATGCCTTCGGAAATGATGTGTGGGCACTGACCCTCTTCAGATTCTGCGTGTACTGTTTCAATTTCTGAACATCGCGTGCGACCTCAAACTCTAAATGCTTCTGTTGAATCTTCAATTCCTCAAAATCTTCTGGATCAGCCCGTTTCACCAAGCTCTGGACGCGATTTGCTCTGCCGAGAACGCTCTCGATGACGGTGTACCAATCCCGTAAAGGATCAATTATTAACGCGGGATGTTCGAACCAATTCGTTCGTAGGAAAACAGGCGGATCGGTCATCTTAGCTCCACTTGGGTTATCGATTGCGTGACGAATGTTGTGGCATTTTGTGAGGAACAAACACACTATCGATGAAGTCCCGATTGCTCAACTGCCTTGCGACACCTCTGATGGCACTACCCAAAAGCCGAACTGAGTAAACTCCACTTATCCAACTCTGCCAATTACTGAGCGTGCCTTCGCAAAGTCCAGTTCGGCATATACCTCGGTGGTGAATCCGGTGGCATGGCCCAGGATCGTCCGGACCGTTTCGATGTCGTATTTCTTCCTGAGTTCCGTGGCGGCATTGTGCCGCAACTGATTCGGCGACCACACCTTGATTCCAGCGGCATCGCAGGCGTTGTGTATCGCTCGGCCATAGCTGGTCACTGTATACGACTTTCCCGGCTTACGTCGGCGATCGGCTTTTTCCGACCGCGCTGCCTGGCTGGGAGTCATCGGAGTGTTCCGGTTCGCTCGACGCTCTTCACTCCGCTCCCGTTCGGCAGCCTGTGGTGAGAACAAGTATCGCTCGGGATCTGCAACCAGAAATGGTTTCATTATCTCCTGCCCTTTGGGACCAATAAAGATCAGCCGTTGCCGTCCATGATGCTCAGTCTTGTGTTCCTGAGGACGGTATTCCCAGACTTCGCCACTCATGTCGATGTCACCGATTCGCATCAGCCGGACTTCGCCCGGTCTCATGCCCGTCGCCAGTTGCAGTTTGATCATCCCCCAGACAAATCGATTCACACGACTCTCGATAGCCTTGATGTGTTCGTCTGGAACTGGTTTGATCGGATCGGCTTCCACGGCAGTAGACCTGCATACCGAAGTCCTGGGACCGAGTTGATCGCGGCGAGGACATGGGTTGACACCATTTCGTTCTCAACGCCCCATCTAAACATCCGCTTGATTCGCCCAATCCCTCGATTGACTGATTTTCGTACGATGCCATTCGTAACCATCAGTTCGCGAACTTGTTTCAATTTGGCCGGACCGAACTCCGACACCAAGCACTTTCCGTGAATCTTCACCAAAGGCCGAAGCGCAGTCTGGATGTTCGAGACTTCGGATGTGATTCGGCCGTTCTTGACGTAGTACGTTTTGGCATGTTTAACGAATGCGATGCAGAGCTGGTTGATGGTCAGTTTGTGAAAGGACACGTTCAAGGTGCCCTTCATGTATTCTGCCACAACTTCGTCGTACCGCCGCCTGGATTCCTCCGATCCGTGGGGGCCAAGGTAGATTGACTTCCCGTTGATTCGAACTCGGGCCTACCCTGTGGCTTTGTGGAGGGAGTACTTCGGTTGTTGTCTTTTCATGATCTGCGGTTCCTGACGGAAAATGGGTAGTGAAATGGGTAGTAACCCGTTTCACGCCGCACTGTCCCGAGGGACAGGTTTCCATAAACATAGGAACGGCAAGGACTTAGAGAATTGCGCCCGAGTGGATTCGAACCACTGACCTACCGCTTAGAAGGCGGTTGCTCTATCCAGCTGAGCTACGGGCGCGTTTGTGACGTGCATTTCAAACGGATCTTAAACCTGTCCGAGGCTGCAGAACAATCGCGATTGCGATGGCTCGGTCAGTTGAGATTTCTCCTTAGATCCGGCGGCAGAATATGCGAAAACGCGATGCTTCGACACTCAACAAAGGTCGACTATGCACAGAATTCAACCTATTTTCTGGTGCGGGAAGGGATTCAAGTGCCGGATTGTGACTGTTTGAGTCAGGACGGGTCTGGAGACCCGTCCTACGAGTGGTGATGGTGATGTGAGAAATCAGGGGATTGGGACTTTCTCCGCTCGCAGACATTGGTAATCAGACAGAGAGCCGTCTTGTTCAGATTGGCGAGTCACCTTAGAATCCCTGTCTTCTGCGGGCGGTGTCGAGATCAGAGGGCCTGCGGTTTGTCCGGTCGATCAGAAATCATCTACGTTGTCACAGCATCCGTTATCCACTCAATCACAATCGATCGCCGTTCTGGGTTCGACGGGTTCCATTGGAACAAGTTGCCTTGATGTCATTCGGCAGCATCCTGATCGCTTGCGCGCGGCGGGGTTGGTGGCTCATCGAAGTGTGGAACGACTTTGTCAACAGGTGGCGGAGTTTCGTCCGCAGTGGGCGGTGATCGGGGCGGAAGAGATTGCCGTTCCTCCAATGGCGTCGAAGGGAATCACGGAGACGAACTGGCATCGCGGTTTGGAATGCGTCGCGGAACTGATTCGACGATCAGAAATTGATACTGTCGTTTCAGCGATGGTGGGAGCAGCGGGTCTGCCGGCGACATGGGCCGCCGTTGATGCTGGCAAACGGGTGGCGTTGGCGAACAAGGAATCTCTGGTTGTCGCGGGTTCCGTGATTATGGAGCGGGCGCGTCAGACCGGGGCGACGATTATTCCCGTGGACAGCGAGCATAGTGCCATTTTTCAGTGCCTGCAGGCGGGGCGAAGTCAGGATTTGCGGCGAATTGTGCTTACGGCGAGCGGCGGGCCGTTTCGAGGTTTCAGCAGCGAACAGTTGAAATCGGTCACACCTGAGATGGCATTGAAGCACCCAACATGGAGTATGGGGCCGAAAATCAGTGTCGATTCTGCGAC
>JBDNFT010000081.1:0-6232 GCA_041689695.1 Planctomycetaceae bacterium
CGGCATATTCCAGTTCGTGCATCATTTCGTGGCCGGCCAAAGTTGCGTGGTTCGTTTCAATATTCAGCTTGAAATGATCCATCAGATCATAGGCTCGCAAAAAATTCAGACACGCTGCCGCGTCAGAATCGTACTGATGCTTGGTCGGTTCTTTTGGCTTGGGTTCAATCAGGAACTGGCCTGTGAAGCCAATCTCTTTGGCGTAGTCCACAGCCATGTGGAAGAAGCGCGCCAGATGATCCAGTTCGCGCTTCATGTCCGTGTTGTAGAGACACTGATAGCCTTCACGACCGCCCCAGAACACATAGTTTTCGCCTTCAAGTTCTTTCGTGACTTCCAGAGCCTTCTTAACCTGAGCCGCTGCATATGCGAAGACTTCTACGTTGCAGGAAGTCGCCGCACCGTGCATGAAACGTGGGTTGCTGAACATGTTCGCCGTGCCCCACAACAGCTTGACGCCCGTGCGCTTTTGTTCTTCCTTCAGGACCTTCGCGACGGCATCAAAGTTCGCATGCGACTCGGCCAATGTTGCACCTTCGGGAGCAACGTCGCGATCATGAAATGCATAGAATGGTGCATCAAGTTTTTCGAAGAATTCGAAGGCCGCTCGAGCTCGATTGCAGGCGTTCGCCACCGATTCACTGCCATCGTCCCACGGACGCAGCATTGTTCCGCCGCCAAAGGGATCGCTGCCGGTGCCACGGAAAGTATGCCAGTAGACAACGGTAAAACGCAGGTGGTCTTTCATCGTTTTACCGGCGACAACCTCCGTCGGGTTGTACCAGCGAAACGCCAGCGGATTGTCTGATTGCGGACCTTCGTAGGTGATCTTTGAGACTTCAGGAAAATGACTCATCGTCTGGTGGCCCTTTAAATTCAATACTATTTCACAAGGTTTCACGGCAGAAAGACTGTTCACCGAGCGGTCTGTCACGATCAAAAACAAGGGTTGCCGTGTAGCGAAAGTCGTCAAGACTTTCGGGTATTCTATTAATCCTCCGAAACTCTCGACGAGTTCCGCTACCCTTGTACGCATTCAATAGGCCGCAAGTGTTGGTGTTTTGCAGTCATTCAGATCGGCATTGTGGAGATTTCTGTCGGAATCTCAAGTTGACTTCGCTCAAAGCTGCAAGTGAGTGGCAACTTCGTCGCGAGATGATCGCCAGTTTCTTTTTGGCGAGACGATGAAGTGCAGGACGGTTGGAAACACAAATCGCATTTTTCAACAGGAAGGCACAGAGGGCACAGAGGAGGCACAATGCAAAGCTGCCCTTCATGATCCTGCCAATCAACGTTTTTCCAGTTGTCTATCCACGGCTGCGACTCAATGTCAGATTACGAGAAGTTTTTCGCTTCGCATCGACTGATGCCGCAGCGATGTTTTCAACCTGCTGGAACCGCGAAGACAACCAAATGCTTTCATCTGCACGTTGAGACAATACCGTGGTTCTGAAAGTAATTCAGCCATGTCGTTTTCGCCTTTGACGATTTTGTCCGATGCCATCAGGAATTTGTGTTTGCAATCGTCTCCAGCAGCAGGCGTTCACAAAGTTCGCCCACACTCTGACCGTAAGATCGAATCGACATTGGTACGAGACTGTGAGGTGTCATGCCGGGGATCGTGTTGATTTCCAGAATCCATGGTTCACCTTCGGTATCAATTCGCAAATCTGTGCGGGAGATTCCCGTGACTCCACAGGTCCCACACGCAGCCAGCACGATGCCCGCCAGATTGCTTGGCAAATTGTCAGGTGCGACCTGATAGCGAGTGGATTCGTCTGTGTATTTGGCGGAATAATTATACCATCGCGCGGCGGGCAGGATTTCTATGACGGGATAAACGTCACCGTCAATGACCGGAACTGTAATTTCTCGACCAGCGATAAAACTTTCGATCAGAAATGTATGGCTCCAGCGTGCGGCTTCAGTTGCGGCGTGATCAACTTCGGATTCCGCATCAACGATCGAAATACCAACGCTGGACCCTTGCGCGGCGGGTTTGAAAACTTGCGGAAATCCAATACGGCGGGACGCGATGTGAATCTGTTCTTGCGTCGCATCGTGCGGCAATGCGATCCCCGGTGCCACTGGAAGCCCGGCCTTGGCCAGAATTCTGCGAGTCGCCGCTTTGTCGAAAGTTAATGCAGACGCGGCGGCGGAACTTCCGAACCATGGAATGCCGAGTTGTTGCAGACGCTGCTGCAGCGTTCCGTCTTCTCCGCCCGTGCCGTGCAGCATCGGGAAAACAACGTCTGCGTCACGTGGGATTTCGCTTAAAGCACGTCTGGCCGGATCAAACAGCAGAACTTCGTGGCCTCTTTCCTGAAGCGCCTTTGCAACGCAGGCACCGCTCTCCAGACTGATTTCGCGCTCAGCGGAATCACCGCCGGCAAGGACGGTGATTCGAAGTTGCCGGAACAAAGAGACTGGTATGGGCATCGCGGTTTCCCTTGCGTTACCAGACTTTGATTTCCAGTTCGAGTTCCACTGCGAATTTTTCGGCAACCGCCTTTTGGATGCGGCCAATCAATTGTTCGACGTCTTTGCTGGTGGCTCCGGCTTCCGTCACAATAAAGTTTGCGTGTCGTTCGCTGATGCGTGCCTTGCCGACCGACAGACCTTTCAGCCCGCATTGTTCGATCAAAGCCCCAGCGCTCAAGCCGCGTGGATTGCGAAAAATGCAGCCAGCAGATTGATCTGCCAAAGGTTGCGTGGATCGTTTCATGATCCAGTTTTTACGCATACGTCGGGTGAGTTCCTCTGAATCATCCCGTGTCAGTTCAAGCGTCGCGGACAGGACAAGCAGATCCTGAATACCGCTGCGGCGATAAGAGAACGACAACTCGTCGCCTCGACGAACAGCCACTTCGTTATTCTGCGTCAGAACTTTCACGCTTGTAATCAACTGGCCGACATCACCCGTTCGACCACCGCTGTTGCCGACGACAGCACCTGCAATTGTGCCTGGAATACCGACGAGATATTCGATGCCTCCAAGGCCAGCACGAACGGCTTCAGCCACAACGTGAGACAACAACGTGCCGCCACCAGCGGTTAGCGATGTGCCGTCAACAGTGACTTCGCCCAGCAATGGTTCCGCAACTTTGACCACGACACCCTGAACACCCGCTTCGCGCACGAGCAGGTTTGAGCCGCTGCCTAGAATGTGGACAGGCAGTCGTTGGCTGCGACAGGTTTTGATGACATCAAGTAGTTCTGCTTCAGTTCGAGGTGAAACAAAGTATTGCGCCGGGCCACCCAGTTTCAACCATGTGTGTTGGCTGAGTGGTTCGTCACGCCGCAGAATTTCGCTGAAGTCTTCGATGGATTTCGTCATGAATTTGATATGTCCTGCCTGCTCCCATGGTGATCACTACGTCGCCGGGCCGCCCGGAATGGTCTAATCTTCGCAGCACCTGGTCAAGATTCGTCATCAGGAAAGCTCTGCCTCCTGATTCAGAGATACTTCGGACCAAAGTTCCTGAAACCCGGCTGCAGTGCGCTTTTGAGGCGTTTTCGCGAGCCGGAAGTACGGGAAGGATAAGGCATTCGTCAGCAAGTAAAAGGGCTGAGCGAAAATCGTGGAAAAGTGCGGAAAGACGAGACAACTGATGAGGCTCAAAAACAGCAATTACCCGACGATTCGGGTAAATCGTGCGAGCAGTCTGCAGGGTTGCCTGAATTGCCGTTGGATGATGAGCGTAGTCGTCGATCCAGTCAATGCCGTACATCTGACCGCGATGTTCGAATCGACGCTGTATTCCGGAAAACTCGGCAATTCCACGAATCGCACGTTCGACCGGCACTCCGCATTCCACCGCAGCAGCGATCGCGGCCATAGCATTCTGGCGATTGTGAATGCCTGGAACTTGAAGATGAACCAGACCGAGATCCGTAGTCTTGTTTCGAATCAGAAATGTCTGTTGAGTGCTGCGGGATGAAGAATTCGGCAGTGAAGCCGAAGTATTTTCGTCGCATGGCACAGCATTCCAATCGCTGCAATTCCGCAATGAAAAGGAGACCGTTCGACGTCCACAGTTCGCTGCGACTGCGGCCGCACGCACGCAGTCCTGGTTATAGATCAAAGTTCCGTCGGCCGGTAAGCGGGCGATAAAATCACTGAAGGTCTGATCGCAGTCCGAGGGCGATGAAAAGTAATCAAAGTGATCAGGCTCGATCCCGGTCAACACGATCATCTTTGGCGAAAGTTGAAGAAATGATCTGCCGTATTCACAACTTTCGACAACGGCCATGCGACCAACACCATAAACACCGGATCGCATTTGATTCTTCATGATGCCGCCGACATAAGCGGACGGGTTCACGCCTGCGTGCTGCAGGATATTCCATGTCATGCCGCTGGTTGTGGTTTTGCCATGTGTCCCTGCAACACAGACTTGACTTTGCGATTGGAGAAAATGACTGAGGGCCGCAGGCAGAGACAAGAGATTGAAATTGAGCGAACGAAGACGCTGAAGCAACGGGCTGGAGTCTGGTACTGCGGTGGAATAAACAACTCGATGCGGCGAGGTTGTGAGAACTTGATCAATGCAATCCGGCGAAAAGACTTTGAACTTTCCTGGTTCGTTACTCGGTCTGTTACCTGAACCATCCGGCGTCAATTCCTGGTCCGTCCCAACGACGGACTCACCGGCATCCAGCAGCATGTCCGCGAAAGCCCGCATGCCAGCACCCAAAGCGCCAATCAGCAGCCACGTGCCGGTATTGGTAGCAGCCGCGGAGCGGAATGTTAACTGCGTGTTTTCCATCAATGGATTTATCACTTCGCCATCCTGGCAATCAAATTCAGTTACCATCGCCACAATCGGGACTCGACCAACTCGCTCATATAATTTTGCGGTCGCCATCAAGGGAACGCCCACGAACGCTAATGCTTTTGGCAGATTTTTGACAGAGACAGTTAAATGAAAAATCAATAAACCGCTGCTTTCGCAGCGTAAAGGCGGGCAATCTGCGATGTTCAGATTCGTCGACATTCGTTTGGAAGTAGACTCTTAGGGCAAATTCACTGTGGCGATGTGGAAACAATCGTGGAACTCGATTGATTTCACAATTCGACATCTGTTGAATTCAGCAGATACTGAAATTTGCAATGCAAAAACCGGTAGCTATAACGCGATCGGTGGAGCATATATTCAAAGATTCGCTGCAGTTTGAAACAAACAACAAGATCAGGTGCCCGGGCCGAGGCGATTTGCTTACACTCCCATTTGCGCGAAGCAATTTGGCGTCGCACATTTCTGTGAAATTACAATCGATGAATGACCCAGAGTTTAAAGACGACGCCGACGATGGATACCTTTCAGCACAATCGCCAGACCTTGGCTCTGAATACCTGGTAGACCGAGTGTATTTGCTGGATGATGATCCCGACGTCTTGAAAGTCGTCGAATCGATGTTGAAGATTTCGGGGTATGCTGTTTTCACATACCGGTGTCCAACCGAATTTCTTGCAGCGACTGAACAGATGCCAGCAGGAGTTGTGATTACCGACCAGCAGATGCAGGGGATGTTGGGCATCGAGGTGCAGCGGCGATTGTCGGCTCGCCCGAATCATTTCAAAGTCATCCTGGTCACTGCCTATTCCACGACAAGCCTCGCTGTTGAAGCGATGAAAAATGGAGCTGTCACGGTTCTTGACAAGCCATTCAATCAACAGGAACTGCTCGCTGCAGTCACCGAAGCCTTTCGACAACTTCGACATGCCGGTGCGTTTGATGAAGACTTGCCACCAGTGTTGCCTTCCGGGGAGCTGTATCTGGATCGGCTCTCCGTGCGCGAGAAAGATGTGATTCTGCTAATCTACAAGGGGGCGACCAATAAGGCCGCGGGGATTGAATTGGGCATCAGCGGGAAAACCGTTGAAAAACACCGCAGCAGCGGCATGCAAAAGCTGGACGTCTATTCGCTGGCCAGCCTGATTCGGCTGTTGGATCGGGAACTCGGATCAAAGTAAGCAAATTCCGGCGGCGGTTTTGCAGGAAGTTTGCTTTCCAGGCCGAAATGGTTTTCCCGGCGACCGACAAGTGGTAGTCTAATGACTGTGCGGAACCTGCAATCTATCGTCTGACTTTGTCTTTGACTCTGACGATTTGCTCGCCGACTGCACTCTCGCCAGAATCTTCAGGCCACGTGGCCTTTTCCGGCGGACTTGATTCGTGGGATTCGGATTGGCAGAGCCACAAAAATGCAGGTTCCGGTCGCAGCACAA
>JBDNFT010000082.1:0-9044 GCA_041689695.1 Planctomycetaceae bacterium
AGCAGTTTGCTGAGCGGACCCTGCCTGGTGCCTGGTTCAGCGTAGTTGGTGACAGCGTGCAGGCCGACGTCGTAATTGCGTTTGCGAAGGCGGTAGAACGAATTCAAACCGCCAATCGTGGTATGCCGCTCAAGAATCAGGACATTCTTTTCGTAATAGGCCAGACGCACTCCAGCCGACAAGCCGGACATTCCAGCACCGATAATGACGGTGTCATAACGCACAGCAGTGACCTCAGGACATCAGGCATCAAACGATCGCTACGCGCCGACCGCAACATCTTTCAAACGCGGCAGCAGGTATCCAACGGTCCCTGCCATCGTGTTGAGATTCGGATAGTCTTCCTCTGGAATCTGGATGCGGTACATTTTCCGGAGTTCCATCACGATGTCCAGAAAATCCATGCTATCCAGTTCCATCTGTTCGCGGAACGGGCGAGCGTCGTCAAGATCGGTGAGATCCTCATCCGGAGCGATTCGCTCCAGAATCTCCAGAATCACCTGCCGAATCTGATCTGACGTCATTAATCCACCCTCTCACTATTTTATTCAGATTATTTGCAGGACGAGTCTCCAGACACGTCCGGATATTTCTCTCACGACAGGAAGGGAGTGCAGTCCCGTCCTGCTTAACCTTCGAATTTTCTGATGATGACCACTGAATTGATGCCCAGCATACCGAACGAATTGTTGAGAATGCAGCGTACCTGACCCAATTCTCGTGGTTGATTGATAACGAGATTTGGCAGGTGGCACCGAGGGTCTAAGTCGTGAAGATTGATTGTAGCGTGAGCAATCCCATCGTCAAATGACGGCAAGTTCCCCAGCATCTCCAACGCACCAGCCGCACCCATCGCGTGCCCGATGAAACTCTTTGTGTTATTAATGACCGTTTTGCTGTCGGAAAAGATCCGCCGCAAGGCCGATGCTTCTTCGATATCGCCCTGTTCAGTGGCCGTGGCGTGGCTGCTGACGATATCGACGTCGTCCGCCGTGATTTTGGCCCGCTTCAGTGCCAACTGGATACATTCCGCCTGACGGTTAGCGTCCGGAAGAACGAAATCCGTAGCGTCGGAATTCATGGCATAGCCAATGATCTCCGCATAAATTGTCGCGCCGCGTGCGAGAGCATCCGGCAAACGTTCAACCGTGCAGATTCCACCGCCTTCTGCGACAACAATGCCGTTGCGATTGACATCAAACGGACGGCAGGCTTTTGTTGGATCTTCGTGACTCGCCAAGGCACCCTGCGCTGCAAAACTGGCAAAGATCCCAAATGTATGAATGCTTTCAGAAACACCACCAGCGATTGCGATATCAACTTCATTCAGCTTTAACATCTGAGCTGCTTGAATAAATCCCGCATTGCCAGCGGCACAGGCCGCACCAAGGGTCAAATGAGGCCCGGTAATGCCCATATTCAGCGTGACTTCGCCAGCAGCGTTGTTTGCAACCGTGCGAGGATTGTGATGATGGGACCAGACTTTGGTGTCGTATTGAAATTTGGAGATCTCATAGATCTCATTTTCAGTTTCGACGTTTCCGTGTTCCGTGATGCCAATATACACGCCTACGCGGTCCCGCGCGACATTCGGCCAGTCGAGGCCTGAACTCTTCACAGCTTCGTTGGCACAATAGACAGCGATTGAGCCGGCTCGGGTGCCGCGTCGGATATCTTTTTTCTTCTGATATCGCAGTTCGTCGAAGTTGCACACGCCAGCGAGCACCGGGCCCATGTAGCGGGTTTCATAGTTGACGACACCGGACTTTCCCTCCAAAAGATTCTGACGGAATTCCGTCAGACTGTTTCCGTTGGGGGAAGTCAGTCCAATCCCAGTGATGACTATTCGATCCTGATCCGACAAGAGAAGACCTCAACGCCTATCGCAACTGTTTTCAAACGCCGTTCGATCCCTTCGAAAGCGGCTTGTTTTATGGCAAAACTGGCCAGTTTTACGCAATTCACTAAGTTCTGGAAAGGGGCAGAAGGGTATCGGGATGCCGAATCACTGGCAAGTCCCAGCCAAAATGAGTCGCCGTTCGCTTCCGACCGAGAATTCTGAACGTTTTTCCCTCACCACATCAAGGTGCAGTGCTGATCCAGAAATCGGATGCCGCTGGAACGACGGCGTGAATGCAGGAAACGATGGATGTATGCAAGCGTGACGTTTTTGACGGTGCAGATCGGCTCCATCGCGTCGCCAAAAACTTCTCTCCACTGACGCGGGCCGGCTTTTGATTTAATCGTAACCCGAAGTGTCAGCGAGGGATTTGAATTGACTTTCAAACACACCGTTGACTATTCAAACAGGGACTGCTGTTTGGGGCGAAACGTCTCTTCTGCAACCAAAATAGAAGCACTGCCCAATGGCGAGTCTTCCGGCGGCAAAGCTTCGTCAGAACTGGACTCAGCATTCATCGCGGCAGAAAAGCGACGGAATCCCATGAGATTGAAGAATTCCTGCAGTTTGGGACGATCGGGCGTCTGAACGCGAGCGGCCTCGAAGTCGATCTCCAGAGGCAAGTCGGTTCTCAAACGCACCAGCTCACGACTCATCCGCGCCTGATCGGCAAACGCGATAAGATTCTCCTGCAGTTTCTTGCCCTGCACTCGATCGGCATTGGCAAGGACATGATCGAGCGTTCCAAAGGTTTCAAGCAGTGTCCGGGCAGTCTTCGGACCGACCTTCGGTACGCCTGGCACATTGTCGACCGAATCCCCCACCAAAGACTGAAAATCGACAACCTGATCAGGACGTACGCCCCAATCTTCCATGAGTGCTGCACCATCAAAATATGTGTTCTTTCGGCAGTTCAACATCCGCACAGTCGGACTTAGCAACTGCCGCGCGTCTTTGTCTGTCGTGACGATAACAACTTCCATTCCTCGAGCCGACGCGGCAGCGGTCGCTGTGGCAATGACATCGTCAGCTTCCCATTCGTCGCATTGCAACACAGGGATACGGAAACCTTCAAGCAACTTCTTAATCAGGGGAATCAGAGGACGTAGGTCTTCTGGCATCTCTGACCGGTTGGCTTTGTAGTCTGCGAAAATTTCTCCGCGTTTCCCAAGTCCGGGGGAGTCGAAGGCACAGACCAGATGTGTGGGCTTACGGTCAAGGATTCCATAAATGTCCCGCGTGAATCCAAAGACCGCATTCGTGGGCTGGCCCTGAGTCCCCTTCATGGCCGGAATGGCGTGGAAGACCTGAAACATCAGGGAAAATGTGTCGATTATGTAAATGCAATCGCGGCTCATAAGGGGGATCTGTCGATAATGCTGTGATCGTTGCGAAACGCGTCTGGGTACTTTGAAGACCCGCAGACGCATTTTTAAAAGGGAAATGCTGACGAATTCAGCCTCGGGTTTCAGCCTCTGAGGCTGACAGTTTTCCCAGTGGATGGCAATTGCGGCAAACTGCCAATTTGCAATTCGCCCATTGTTTGTTACATTCTGACATCGGATCGTTCCGTGTCTATTCAGTTGTACAGTTTCCCCAGAGGAGGATTTTTGTGGTTAAGTTGCGTTTGCGTGATAATGAAAGTGTGAATGAAGCAGTTCGTCGATTCCGTAAACTTGTCGAACATGCGGGTGTCAAAAAAGAAATGCGCAAGCGTGAATTCTACGAAAAGCCGAGCGATATCGCACGCCGTGATCGACGCCGAGCCGAAATGCGAGCTCGCCGCGCAAACCAGCCTTCAGAACTGGAAATGCAATAATCCGGAACCGACGAATCAACGGATTGACTGAATAAACAAAATACGGGCAAGCCTTTGGGGCTTGCCCTTTTTTATGCGATGCTGTCTCCGGGCGAAGGACAAGGGTAGCGAAAGTCGTCAAGACTTTCGGCCACTGTCCTCAGGATATCCGAAACTCTTGACGAGTTTCGCTACTGCCAGTTCCCAAAACGGCTGGAGTCTGAGCATAAATCCATCTGTGTCAACGGCCTGTTGCTCGCCCAATTGCGCCGTCGGCACTGCGATTTTTGGGTTTGATCGGGCGAATGGGCCTAATCGCTTGTTTTGACAGGCGTGGCCTGGTCCAATTCGCAGTGCTGCAAGATCTGTCGTCGGCTGCAATCTGCTTCCTGACGACGCTTAGCGATGTTGACGCTGTGCCACCTTCGATATCGTGGCACTGTTGTATTGGTAGTTCTCACCTCAGTTTAGTGTTCAGACAGGAATTTGAAGAAATGGCGGTCAAAGTTTATTACGACGACGATGCGGATCTAAGTCTCCTCAAAGGCAAAACCATTGCCATCATCGGCTATGGAAGCCAGGGACACGCGCAGGCACAAAACCTGCGCGACAGCGGATGCGATGTCATCGTCGGCCAGCGTCCCGGTGGAGCCAACTACGATCTGGCCATCAGCCACGGGTTCAAACCTGTCTCCGCTGCCGAAGCGGCTGACAAGGGCGACCTGATCAATATCCTGCTGCCAGACGAACTGCAGGGCGACGTCTATCGCGACGACATCAAGCCACAGCTGAAGATCGGCAATCTGCTGATGTGTTCACATGGATTCAATATCCACTTCAATCAGGTTCAGCCACCAGACGGCGTTGATGCAGCACTCGTTGCACCAAAAGGCCCAGGCCATCTGGTTCGCAGCGAATACGAAAAAGGTGGCGGTGTACCAAGCTTGATCGCATTGAGCGCAGGAGCTTCGGAGACGTCACGTCAGTTGGCTCTGGCTTATGCCAAGGGTATCGGCGGAACTCGTGGCGGCGTGATTGAAACAACTTTCGCAGAAGAAACCGAAACCGATTTATTCGGTGAACAGGTTGTTCTGTGCGGTGGCGTGAGCGCACTTGTGAAGGCTGGATTTGAGACTCTTGTTGAAGCAGGCTACCAGCCAGAAATGGCATACTTTGAATGTATGCACGAACTGAAGCTGATTGTGGACCTGTTTTACCAGGGCGGCCTGAACTACATGCGTTACAGCGTGTCGAACACTGCTGAGTACGGCGATTACACTCGGGGTAACCGCATCGTCACCGAGCAGACCAAAGCCGAAATGAAGAAGATCCTCGGCGAAATTCAGAGTGGTCAATTCGCCCGCGACTGGTTGCTGGAAAACCGTGCTGGTCAGGCATCGTTCCTTGCGACTCGTCGCCGTGAACGTGGCCATATGATTGAAACGGTTGGCAAACAACTTCGAAAAATGATGAGTTGGATTTCTTCGAAAGAAGTATGATCCAACCAGAGTGGACAGTTATAGAAGCAAAGGGACTCTGAGGAATCAGAGTCCCTTTTTTCGTTTCGACAACGCCAAAGTCACTCCACAACCACGCCAGTCACATCCGGCGGCGCTGGGAACTGTGGATTCATCTGCTTCAACGTTTCCACAATAACGCTGGCCACTACGAGATCGCGATACCAGTTCTGATCTGCCGGAACAACATACCACGGAGATTCATTTGTCGAACATTTCTCCAGCATGTCCTCAAACGCCTACTGATAGTCGTCCCAGAACTTGCGTTATTCCAAATCGGCCGGATCGAACTTCCAGCGTTTGGCGGGATCATCAATGCGTTCCTGAAACCGCCGCTTCTGTTCGTTCTTTGAAATGTATAAGGAAGAACTTATTGACGATGTCGTTTTTCTGTATCCGATGTTTGCTGAAATCCGGCATGGAGCGAGACGCTTTACTTTGAATCCGGGATTGATAACTCGAGTATTTCGGCGACACGCTAGCTGAGAATATCTTTTGCCACAACCCCGGCCACGTCCGTAAGCCTGAAATCGCGGCCTGCGTAGCGATACGTGAGCTGTTCGTGATTCAACCCCATCAAGTGCAGAATCGTGGCATGCAAATCATGCACGTGCATCTTGTTTTCCACTGCATAGTAACCGAAGTCATCCGTGGCACCGTAAACTGTCCCCGCTTTGACTCCACCACCCGCCATCCACATCGTGAAGCCATGCGGATTGTGGTCACGTCCATCGGTTCCCTGAGCAGTCGGCGTACGCCCAAATTCGCCACCCCAGATCACCAGCGTGTCTTCCAGCAGACCTCGAGATTTCAAGTCGCTCAAGAGTCCCGCAATGGGTTTGTCCACTTCGGACGCATTCTTGGTGTGCCCCAGATAGAGATTGCCATGCTGATCCCATTGAACTTCGCTGTCACTGTGAGTCACCTGCACGAAACGCACATCGCGTTCCAGAAACCGTCGAGCCATCAGGCATTGGCGGCCAAAATCTTCAGTCACCGGATCATCGGTCCCATACAATTTGTGAGTCGCTGCGGACTCCTGAGACAAGTCCTGGACTTCAGGCATCGTGGACTGCATGCGGAATGCCAGTTCAAAGGAATTCAGTCTTCCTTCCAACGCCTGATCTGCGTCTGAAGTTTCCAGATGCTGTTGATTCATCACGCGCAGCAAATCCAACTGCATCCGCTGTGTTTTAGAACCAATCCGCGAATTGTGAATATGTTTTACTTCCGCATTGACAGCTCCGACACTCGCGTTACCGATCGGAGTTCCCTGGCAATACGCCGGAAGAAATGCCGATCCCCAGTTATTCATTCCTCCGTGCGCGAGCGTGGGACAGATGGTGACAAACGCCGGCAGGTTTTGATTTTCCGTGCCCAAACCATACGTCACCCATGCGCCTAAACTTGGCCGCACGAACTGATCGCTGCCTGTGTGCAGCTTCAGCAATGCTCCGCCGTGAGCCGGGTTGGTGCCGTGAACAGATCGCAAAATACACAGATCATCAACATGCTGTGCCACATGCGGGAACAACTCACTGACAGGTAAACCACTCTCGCCATATCGATGAAACTTCCACGGCGACTTCAGCAGATTTCCCTGGGCCGCAAAAGTGACACGTGGAAGTTCAAATGGCGGCGGGCTGCCGTGATACCGCGTCAACATCGGTTTGGGATCGAACGTATCCACGTGCGACGGTCCGCCTTTCATAAACAGAAAGACGACCCGCTTGGCTCGAGCAGGCACATGCGAAATTCTCGCTGCCAGTGGATTGTCAGCGCCGCCGGGGAGCGTTGAAATTTCGGCTGCTGTCGTTTGTTGCTGCAGCAGGGAAGAAAATGCGAGGTGCCCGAATCCGATCGCAGAAGACTGAAGTATTCGGCGACGATTATGAAGTTGATACGGTGACGACATTCCAGTCAACCTTTCTTGAAAAGAGGCAGATGGTGGCATTGATCACGGCTTAAATTTCTGCATGCGATAGCCACCTTTTTCTGAAACTATTTCTATCAGCACATCGTGCAGTTTGCAGGACAACCGTACGCGATGACGATCGAGATTTGTAGACTTCACCGTGCGATCGATGTCCAGAAACGTGTCCGTGTCCAGAAAATGTTTGGCAGTTCTGAAGAATGCCAGGAACATAGGTATATTCGCGGACCCACGCAACTTCAAACTTCCATCCTGGTCGGTCTTCACGAGTAATTCGTCACCCAGGATTTCGATCGTGGTTTTGAGAATTTCGCTGCGATTTCCTTCCTCGCCGCACATACGTAGCTGTTTGTCTACCCAGCGCTGAGTGAACTCAACCGCTTCGACGATACTATTAAGACCGGAAATATCAATTATCCCCGACGCCACTTTCCCAGACTCCAATATCTCAGACGCTGCTGCCTCGGACGGAGCCTGCGCAGATTCATCCGGCATCAGTGAATCAATCACCTGCACCAGCAGGTCGGGCGTCAGCTTGGTCGTCTTAATCAACACCGTATATTTTGCCAACGCCTTATGCAGCGGCATAAGCAGTTCAATAGCCTCGTCTCGCAACGCCGCGTCTATGGTTCGTACGCCGACGGCACGTGAAACCGCATCCGTCGCTTCATCGCTGTTCTGCCATAGCCAATTCATGGCTGCTCGCAGATCACCCACAAGCAACGTCGGGTTATCTCGCCACTGGATAGCGAGTTCAAAAGCTTCATCACGTTTCATGGAGTCTCGACGATCTTCGTTCGCACAATGAACTGCGTGCTTTGAAATCTGAGATTCGAAATCTCAAATCAAAAATCTCAAATCAAAAATTAGTACTCGTTCTGCTCGCCGCCGGACTGTGTCAACGCCGGAGTCTCCACGCGCTTCGCAATCTGACGGATCGTTCGTTTGTCACGTTCTTCGCACAGCCTTTTAATGGCGTCGTCAAGAGGCATCACACCCAATTCACCATCGATACGACAACGCATGTTTACCGCGTTCTGTTCCGCTTCTTTTGGACCAACAACCAGCATGTATGGAATCAGATCCAACTGAGCTTCGCGAATTTTCGCCTGCACGCGAGCACTTTGCAGATCCGTTGCGACTCGAAAACCCACCTGACGCAGTTTCGCGGCGATTTCTTTGGCGTAGTCGTCAGACTTCTCGCTCAGCGGCAACACGCGAATCTGTTCCGGAGCCAGCCACAACGGAAACGCGCCGGCGAAATGCTCAATCAACATCCCGCAGAAACGTTCCATCGAACCAAACGGTGCGCGATGAATCATCACCGGCCGATGTGGCTTGTTGTCAGCTCCAATATACTCCAGTTCGAATCGCTCCGGCAGATTGTAATCCAACTGCACGGTTCCCAACTGCCATTCGCGACCCAGACAATCTTTCACCATGAAGTCAGCCTTCGGTCCGTAGAACGCGGCCTCGCCTTCGCATTCGACAAACTGCATGCCTTGTTCGGTCAGCACTTTGCGAAGCGTATTCTGAGCGTTCTCCCAAAGTTCCGGGCTGCCGACGTACTTATCCGACTTCGGATCGCGTGACGACAACTGAACGCGATAATCTTCCAGCCCCACAGCTTCCAGCACGTATTTCACCAGGCCCAGCGTGTCTTTGAATTCCTGCTCGACCTGTTCCGGAGTACAGAACAAATGTGCGTCGTCCTGAGTCAACCCGCGAACACGCAACATGCCGTTGAGTTCACCTGATTGTTCATGGCGATACACGGTACCGAACTCCGCCAATCGCACCGGCAGATCACGATAGCTGCGAGGAATCGCTTTGTACATTTGAGCGTGATGCGGGCAATTCATGGGCTTCAACAGGAAGCGTTCCTGCTGCTTCTCC
>JBDNFT010000083.1:0-3853 GCA_041689695.1 Planctomycetaceae bacterium
CCTCCCACAACGCCGATACGATGACTTGATGCTGTGGGGCCATCTCTTTGAACTTATCTAATTCGTTATCGATAGACTGGGTATTTCCGCTAGCCTCAATGTTCTTCTGTGCGGTAGCAAATTCAGCGGTGTATCGGTCTTTCAGTTTTTGTTTATTATCGGGCGCGACGTTCTGCGGTAATTCGCCTATCTCTGTCTCGGTCTTGGCAATTGTTTCACCCTCTTCCTTGATGCCTTGGTTGCGCATTTGCACGAACCCCGCAAGCAATACGACAGCGAGAATTGCGGACGCGATAACCCATTTCAGTCGCCTTGCACGTTTCCTCGCGCCGCGGCTGAAAAGTGCCTCGAACAGATCGTCGTAGCCTTCTGGGTTCATCTCTTCGAAGACGGGGTCACCCGATTCGCTTCGGCCGCCGGGACCACAAACACTGATCGGTATGTAGTGCGTCGCAACATCCTGAGTAGTCAAAAATGTTGCGAGTCCTGGGGCTTGATTAGCCACTGCCTGTTCAAGATCTTTACCCGACTGCATCGGAGTGTTTATACAGAGATCGCGTTTTGTCAGGACAACGATTGTTTCGAGATTGTGAATTTCATCGGCATTCATACGTTCAAAAACGGCCTGAATGAGGGCCGTTCCGTCGAGCCTTGCCCGTTGGTCAACGATTGCTCCGTCGAGCAATATGAGTAAAAGGTCGGCTTTCTCGACTTGTGACTGGATCGCCTTGGCTTGTTCGGTACTGTTGCCTCGTTCCATTGCGTCAGAGAAATTCTCGCCGGCAAAGTCCACTAACTGCACATCTACGCGTTTGTTGCCGCGTATAACAGCCATAGATAGCGTGTTTACCATCGACGTCTTGCTGGGCCAGTGTCCGGATGCGAGTGACTCACGCAAGCGATGGAAGACTTGTTTGGTCTCGTCATCAGTGGGCAGGACAAACGTCTGGCCCCCGGATTCATCGTTGAGTAGTGCCAGTCCGGCGACAAGACAGGTTTTGCCAACGCGACTGCCACCCAGCATCTGAACACGCAGCGGGCGCGCACTCGCACGAGTTGTTTGGGTGTTAGGTTCGTCGGAGACGTTGCCTGACAGTGTGGTAGAACTATTCATGTGTTCTGGATTCCTTAGCTTCTCTTTCGAAGTGTGGTTTTGTTGAGCGATGCGTTCGAATTGCCGGACGGCGTTCTGGCGAAGTGGGGTCTTCGCATGCCGAGCAAAAAGAACAGAGCCAGACAGCCAGACCCGCCGAGAATCACGAAATTCAGCAAGGTCGCAAGGATGCTGTTCGCGAATTCTGCGCCTAATTGCCTCAATTGCTCCATGGCGTCGCCGATGGCTTTCGGAATTGGTTTGATCCAGTCTTCGACAGGCTTCCTGCCATAGTTGTTAATCGATGCGAGGAGCGCGCGAATGCGTTCAGGGCCACGAATGAACAGGCTTGCACCAAGTAGTCCACGAGCTGCCCATTTTCGTACGCCCGGCGGAATACGCCCAGCGGTTTGAATGATGCGATGGCCTGCCACAATGAGTTTCCCACCCGCTGTTTTCAGCGGGCCACCAACGCTGATGAGAGTGTGAATCGTCCAACGAATGGGTGCCGCCACTTTTGACGCTTTGGCCACGGCTACCAGGCGTGCGATCGCTGTTGATTTTGCAACACCTGCGATTCGCTTTATTCCCGACTTCGTCATCTTTGTAGCGGCTGCTTTCCCGACACGCTTGGCCGTTTGTTTCCCCGCTTGTTTGCTGGCCTCGGTCACCAGTTTTGAGCTACCCAGTGAAATGATCGTCAAGCCAGTATCGGCAACGTCCCAAGCCGCCCATCCAATTTCGTCCCACTCACTCGGAACTCCGACTGCATAGTTCTTAGCAACCTTCGCCATGCTGCCAACGAACGGAACGGCGACCCACCATTCATCCTGCAGCGGCTTGCCGTCTTCGCCGATCCATTTCGCCACATAGGCTGGGTCTTTAAGCACTGCTTCGAGACCAGCATCGGACTTCAAGACGGCAATCATGGCGACACGATGATCGACATTCGCATTCTGAAGCAGCTTGTGAAAATTGTCCGAACCGGCGTACTGAACCAGAACCGCAACACCCAAATCGCCATAGTTGTCAATGATTGCTGCGGCTTGTGTCGCAACGTCGGCATACTGCGTCACGATCAACGAAGCGGCACCGAGATCGGGGTATTTTTCCAGAACTGACTGGGAAAGGCCAGGCGTGAGTTTGTCGAATGATAGCACGTAGCCATCCCGCTGAGCGGCAGACCAGACGCTCGGTCGAGTCTGATAAAGCTGAACAAGTCGCGCGGCAATCGAGGCAGGATCGTTCACTCTGGCGCCTGCATGTTCAGCTTCATCACTTACCAGTGCATCGCGATTGAGAACAATTACCTCGGCAGCCTCCTTTGCCGGCACGCCTTCCTTAGCCGCCATCGCAATCGCCTGACCGAACTGGCGAAACGTTTCAAAATAAATGCACGCTTCGATCGGAGTTTCGCTTGGTTTGGGAACAAGCTGCATCAGATGCGGCTTACCATCGGTAACAACCTGGAGCAAATCATCAAGTTTGATGAAGTCGGCGCTTTCCTCGCTAGCGTCAGCTTCAGGCATGATACCGACCATAGCAACCAGCACTTCCAGCATTTCAAAGTACCACGTCTGATTCGCCTGATAGTCCTTTCGCAACTCGAGATCTGACTTCAACAATTCGCTGGAAAGCGCAACGGGATCATTTCGCACGAGGCTCCAGTAGTCCCGATCCAGCTTTGCAGACTCGAGACTTTTTAAATACGTGTCAGTTTCTGCGGGCAGATCACCCATTGCATCGAGAGCGGTGCCGTGAGACCACAGGATGCTTTCGTCATGAGTCTGGTCTTGCTGATACAGCGAGGTCAGCCGTGCTCGGATTTGAATGCTCTGTTTGAGAGCTTCGGGATTGAGCGATAGGCCTCGCACAGATTGGATCGCGACTGCAGTATTGTATTGACCAAATCGATCCTGTTGCTCAGTGATCCAATTGGCAGTTTTTGGGTGAGAGCGTTTGAAGTTGGTGATAACTTCAGTTTCCGCGCGTCCGGGTTTAGGGGAAAGTATTTCTGGCCCGCTAAACAACCAAAACGCACAGAATGAGGCAAAGGCAAGGCCAATGATTCGCTTCGCAGTAAAAATGAACTTCAAAATAGTGATCATTGAGGATCTCGAAGGTCGAGGATTGGGGGATCGTTCACGATAATAAGTCAAAACATGCACAGTTGCCAGTTGCCAATGTTGTTTGCTGCCTGCGAACTCTTCGGGAATCAGCGGTCAAGCTTCCAGAATTGTAAGTACACGTTGGCTACATTATGGCATGCAATGATTTTTTGCGGTCGCTGGCGGCGAGTGTGTCATTTTCTTATTGCGGGGGGACTGGAATGCAGCCCTCAACCCAATCGCCGTTACCATTCGCCTGAGCGGCCTCGGCCACCGTGAAATTGCCTGTCTGCCTCTCCGCAGGACGTCTTCGTATCGCCATTCTGCGATGTCCGGATGGGCATGAGCGACTGGCACGATCTGCATTCACCCCAGAACATTGCTTCTTCATAGGTGAGATCCTGACCGCATTCGCAATGGCTCACCGTCGGAAGTACTTGTGCAGACGAAATCATCGACCGCCACATGGTCTGATTATCCACGCCTAACCATGTTGTGCCTGAGGTCGAAGTCTTCTGCGGCAGGGCTGATATCATGGCTGGTTCCTGAAAATTGTCGGCTGATTCTTTCAAACGCACTTTCAGCAAAAGCACACGCCGTGCCATTCGCTTTGAAGGGCAAAGATTTGCGAAAAGGCCACAGTTTGACACGC
>JBDNFT010000084.1:0-13970 GCA_041689695.1 Planctomycetaceae bacterium
GTTTTCTGCCTGTTCCAGAAGTTCTGACAACTGTTCGCCAAGGAACTTCGCGGCAATCGCTGCCTGCTGGAAATTTGTATGAGTCGAAGCGTGCCATGTGTCTTTCTCAAACTGTTCTGCAGCTGCTTTCAGTTTACCAAGTTTCTTGCGGACCGTCTTAAAGTAGCCTGCCGGATCCTGCACCTGCGTTTCAACTGCTCGGAAGACATCAAAAATCATCCGAGCCATTTCGTTTAGTTCCGGGAAGTCATCAACTTCGTCCGAATGCTTGACGAACGTCCGAATCATCCATGCGTGAGACATCAGCTTCTGGCTGCGTTCGACCATTTTCGTAAGCGCCTGCGCAGTGGGATTGATCTCACTGTCATCTGCTTTTGCCGCGACAGGTGTAGCGTCAGATTCTTCGGAGGAAGTCATTGTGTGTTGCGTTTTTCTTCTGCGTAACTGAGCCGAATGTAGACAGGTTCAAGAGTGTCGGGGTCCGAGAACTGATGTTCGTCAAGCATGTGCAATCCGATTCGCCCGACATTGACAGCATGTGGTTGCCACAGCAATTCGTCAAGTACCTGAAAGCGATCGGGCGCTGCGACGGCAAGTTTACTGCAAGGCGGACCGACGATGGGATACTCCGGCGTCAGAGTATCAATCGTCGCCAGATGCACTTCATCAATAGCACGGCGAAGTCCGAGTTCAGAGTCCCAGCGATACGTCGCCGCGAAGAATTCTGAACGTTGTGCATCTACGATGGCAGTTACATATTCTGTTTCCGGCCGAACCTGCTGGGCGATCGCACGCAGCGTGTCGACAGCGACCAGCTTTGCATTGTTCAGCCATGCAAACGTTTTTGCAAAAGTCAATCCGACGCGGAGCCCCGTGAAACTTCCCGGCCCGATACTCACCGCCACCGCAGTAATGTCACGGGGTTGCAATTGGCAGGCAATCAGCGCATCGGCGACTTCGGCGGGCAATGTCTGAGCGTGACGAGTTCCGACCGTTGCGAGGACACGTTCGAAGTGCAATGTTCTGCCATCGAAGATGGCGATGGAACCCTGAATGCCGGATGTTTCAACTGCAAGGAGCATTGTTAATCCTGCTGGCGTGAAGCAACGTGTTCCATTTCTTCTGCCATCTCACCTGCGTGATAACTGCTGCGAACGAATGGCCCGCTGGCAACCATGCTGAAACCAAGTTTGCGTGCCTGTTCGCCGATTTCGTCAAATTCTTCCGGCGGAAGATAACGTTCAACCGGCAGATGATCGGGTGTCGGCTGCAGATACTGGCCCAGAGTCAGCATGTCGCAATTGACAGCTCGCAGATCGGCAAAAACATCGAGCAGTTCTTCGCGAGTTTCGCCAAGGCCCAGCATCAGGCCACTCTTTGTTGGCATGTTGGGAGCTTCCTCCTTCACCTGCTTTAAAAGATCCAGCGTGCGTTGGTATTCGGCATTGCGACGAACGCGGTGATAGAGTCGAGGAACCGTTTCGGTGTTGTGATTGAACACATCCGGACGCGACTCAATCACGCGACTGATCGCCGCGCGGTTGCCAAGGAAATCCGGAACCAGCACTTCCACTTGTGCTCCGGTTTTTTCTCGAACAGCAAGCACCGTGCGATACCAGTGATCCGCACCGCCATCTTTCAGGTCGTCGCGAGTTACAGATGTGATCACGACGTATCGCAGACCAAGTCGAGCGGCGGCTTCAGCGACGCGTTCCGGTTCGTCAATTTCCAGTCGTTCGGTTTTGCCCTTCGGCACAGAACAGAATCCGCAAGGCCGCGTACAGACGTTGCCGCCGATCATGAACGTTGCGGTCTTCTGCGACCAGCATTCCGTACGATTCGGACACTTCGCGCTTTCGCAGACGGTTTCCAGTTTCAAATCAGAAATGACGTCGCTGGTATAGGCCATGCCGGGTTGTGGCAATGGCCGTTTCAACCAGCGAGGCAATCGGCGCACGGGGCCACCGGCAACGATATTCACGCCAGACAGATCCACGTCCGCTGTTGGCGCGTTATTCGTCGGTTGATTGAGGATTGGCAAACTTGTCATGGATCAGTGTCCGAGTTCGTTTCAAAAAAGGGTGACCAGTGTGCAGATGATAGTCGGGATAGCCCAATTGTGTACACAAATGCTGAATTAACGCTGAACGAACCTGCGGCATCTGAGTCGGCCGCACACGTTCGGCGTTGAGAGACGAGATTCGTTGTCCAAGTAAACCGCGTCCGATTTCGCGGGCTTCATCAAGATGGCAGTTTACATTCAGAAAGACGCCAAAACTTGTCACGCCATCCTCAATATGAATTCCTAATTCTGCCACAACGCCGTGTCGTCCGAAAACTGCACTTGGATCGTCCGGCGAGATCGAGGCCACAACCTGGACTTCTCGACAGGTCTCAACCACTGCCTGTTGCAGGCAGATGCGGAATTCCGCTTCGTCCATGCTGCATTCCGGCAGTGAGACAACAACATAAGCTGCCAGTTGGCCCGGCTGATGCAAAATAGCATGACCATCACGTCGCAGTTTGTGAACCGCAATAAGTCGTGATTCAAGTTCACGAGAGGACTCTGGTAATTCCAGCAAAGTCGCACCTGAGCCTACAGATACAGTTGGCGGATGTTCGCAGATCAGGATCGCGGCATTTGTACGACTTTGGCATCGCACCTCATGCACCATCAGCTTTTGCAGCGCCAGCACAGACGGCAAATCGACCGCACCGAGCAACCGAACTTCGGCTGTCGTCAGCGTATGATTTGTGAATGCGTCCCAGTCGATGGCCATGAGTTGCCAGTTGTCAGATGTTGGATATCAGTAAAGTTGGCCAGCCGCGCGGTCGCAGGCTAAAGCGCTGGAGTACAGCCTTTAGGCTGCCAGCAAAGGTGGGCTGGTATTTGATCTGCCGCCCTGGCATGACGCATTGTAGGCGTGAGAAGTATCAAGGGCATTATTCCGTACAGCGTGAGATATAACAATTCCAGCAGATAGAATGTCGCAGCCAACATAAATATGGCGGCAAATGTTGTAAATTCGCCCCATCGTCTTGCAGTTGGGCTCAACTTATGAAAAGCTGCAACCATTGCAACTGCAATTGCAATCTTCGACGTCGATCTACACAACTTCTCTCGCTACTATCGAAACCTTTTTCGCTGAACGGATATCGTTCCCATGAAGGTGGTACTGGAACTGCAGGATCAGCCATCAAATGTTCGTCGAATCACTGTTCGACACGACATAGTGATAGGTCGAGGTTCTGACTGCAATTTGCGACTCTCTGCGCCTCAGGTTAGTCGCCGACACTGCTTTCTGCGCGTCGGTCGTGACTCCGTCTCCGTCACAGACCTCGACAGCAGCAACGGTACTTTCATCGACGGCACTCGCATCACCGCTGGCAAACGGCATGACATCGCCAACGGAGCCCAATTGGCGTTGGGCCCCATTCGATTCATCATACATGTCCGCTCCGATGTTGCGGTCGCAGAAACTGCAATTTCGAGTTCAACACCGGAATCGAAACGCTCCAAAGCCAGCCATGATGCTGTCGCGGCTTATGCCGCAGATGATAGTGATACAACTAACGCCCGGATGCGGCCTGACGATGCTCAAGCACAGATGGATTATGCCGTCGAACAAGCTGGAGAATCTGCCGAACCAAACGAACCAACGGCAGAATATCTGGACGAACGATTTTCGGCGAACTTTTCCGCGAATCTGTTCTCAAACGCACCAGACCCTGCCGACAGCCGGCTTGGAATCGCTGACTTCGGCAAACGCCAGGCTGAGCAATCAGACAGCAACCAGGAGACAAACGCTTTTTCGGATTCCCAGATCGTTGGTAAATCTGCCATCGCACATGAGGAGCCACAGTCGGACTCCAACGTCGTTGATTCCTCAAGCCCTCCGGAAAACGTCGAAGCAGCGAGCGTCGCTGACGATGTTGAATATGCATGGCTATCCGTTGACGATGACGACACTTTGCTTCCGGAGCCAATGAATCTCGGCAACGCCTATGTTGAAGCATTGTCGCACGATGCTTTCAATGACGTCCATGCTGGAGTGATTGAAGAGGTTGAGGAAATTGAAGAAGTCATGGAAGTCCATGAGTTCGACGATGTGTCGGAAGTCCAGGACTGGTTGAACTTCGACGACGTTGTCGAAGTTCAGGAGACTTTGGACGGTGAAGAAGTCGTTGAAGTCGAAAACGCACTGCATGAACCCGTCCTCAGCGAAACTGACGACGACATTGATCCGGACCTTCAAGATTTTCTCAAAGGCTTTTAATTAGCTCCTCCATGCAAAAGCCTCCTCGAAAAATCACTGTCCCCGTGTTCCGTGAACTCGCCGCTCAAGGCAACAAACTCACGATGCTGACTGCCTACGATTACCTGTGGGCAGGTATCATGGACGAAGCTGGTGTCGATAGTATTCTGGTCGGCGACAGCCTTGCTATGGTTGTTCAGGGCAAATCGACAACGTTGCCAGTCACTCTTGAGCAGATGATTTATCACGGCGAAATCGTGGCCCGCGCCGTTCGTCGCGCGCTCGTCGTGGTCGATATGCCGTTCATGTCATATCAAATCAGCCCGAAGCAAGCCGTCAAAAACGCTGGCCGGATCATCAAAGAGACCGGGGCAGATGCAATCAAACTGGAAGGTGGTGCGATCCAGTCAGAAACCATCCGGGCCATCGGCCGCGCTGAAATCCCTGTGATGGCGCATGTCGGTATGCGACCGCAAGCAGTCCGACAACTTGGTGGCATGGGAAAAGTTCAACGCGACGAACAACAACTCCTCAACGACGCCCGCTCCGCTGAAGACGCTGGAGCATTCGCAATCGTGCTGGAACTTGTCCCACAGGACATCGCCGCGCGAATTACGGAAGCGCTATCTATTCCTACAATCGGCATAGGAGCGGGTGTCGGTTGCAGCGGTCAGGTGCTGGTCGGTCCCGATATGTTGGGTCTTAATCCCGGCTTTCAGCCAAAGTTCCTGAAACAATTCGGCGACATTCGCAATCAGGCCATGAACGCGGTGCAGAGCTATATTCAAGAAGTCCGAGACGGATCATTCCCTGACGCCAAACATTCGCATTGAAGCGAGTGCTCTGTCAACTTTTCAATATCGGACTATGCCGCTTTATCGACCGCTTCATCTACTTCCTCTTCGTAGACAAGGTAGTAGATATTGCTGGCGGCTTCTTCGAGGTAGTGCTTGATGTTTTCGCTCTGCACACCAGCAATAAGGCGGTCCAGTGCTTCGACTACGCGATCAACTTCTTCGCTGCTGATTTCTTCGAAATCATCTGTCGTTGTGAGTCGGTACTGAGCGTTGATGATTTCTTCGTTATGATCGTCTGACATTGCAATGACTCCACAGTGTGTTCAGTGGACTAGAAACTTCGCCTGGGCAGTTTTGTCGAACCGAATTTGTGATTCGCTGAGATTCGGGAACTAAGGAGTTTGGTGTGTCACTCACTGATCCAGCCCTCAATGACTATCGGAATTCCAGATCAACTGGCTTTGGCCGATTGTGGTATGATCTCAAAGTTCCTCGATCGTAGGGCAGTGACTTGAGCAGAAGAGAACAATCGCAGGGAATTGCTACGCGCACGGCACAGCAGACAGGCAGGTTTTGCTGGCTGGGAGTCACTGGAAGTTTAGGGCGACTGCTCCGTGTGTGAGCCGCAGGCGCTAGCCTCGGGTTTCGGCACGAAAGAGTTTTTACTGCAGCGAAAAGCCCGACGCTGGCGCGTTCGGCTGACACAACGTGGCGCTGTCCAATTGAGATTGCGAGCGGAACTCTGTTTCAGTTGCTATTGAGCCCGTGAATTTACATCAGGCGAAACGGCTTTGTTTGCCATTGCAGCGCGACGGAGAAACTTGAACGTGAAGGCCAGAATGAGCTTTTCGCCAAGTCGCGGAAACACATCGCGAAACAGAAAAACCGGGCGCAGTGCGGGGAAGTTAAGAATCATTTCGGGCGGCCCGGTTCGAATGGCTTTTTCAACCGCTGCTGCCACATGTTGAGCTGTCGTGCCGCCAAGAAATCTGGACGTCCTGCGACCTGTGGCTTTGACGATTTCATCATAGACTCCGCCGTCTGTCGCAAAGCCCGGACAGATCGCTGTGGCTGTGATCCCATGCGGCAGAAGTTCGCCCCGCAGTCCTTGTGTGAACGCGATCATGCCGGCTTTCGTTGCACCATAGACCGCTCCAAAAGCGGGTCCATGTTTACCGGCTGTAGAAGCCATATTGATGATACGACCAAAGCCCTGCGTTCGCATAATGGGCACGACATGCCGAGTCAGTACAATCGTGCCAGTCAGGTTCGTTTCGATCGTCTGCAGTATCTGGTCGATGGGCAACTGATCGAATTCTGAGAAGCACTCGATCCCGGCATTGTTGACCAGCACATCAATGCGTCCAAACCTGTCCATCGTCAAGCGGACCAGAGTCTCCAAAGCATTCGGATCAGCCACATCGGTCGCGACGGTGAGGCATTCGCACCCAACTGCGGTAAGCTCCGATTCCAATTGCTGGAGTTTATCCAGGGACCGAGCTGCCAGGACAAGGCGGAAATTTTTTGTCGCCAGCCGCTGACAGATGATTTTTCCGATTCCTGCGGACGCTCCAGTCACGATGACGGTGAGTTTTTCCGGGATAGACGCCTGATTCGCCATGAAAATAGATCTTCCGGTTGAGCATTATGAGTGTGATCGATTTGTCTGGAATTCATACAGCATTGCAGATTGTCATGCTCTCGTCGAATGTAGAATGCTACGATGTTGAAGTGATCTGCATATTGCAGGAATTCTAATCCCGCGAGGCCAAATGAAAGATCCTGACCTCAGACTGATTGTAATCACCGGCGGTGACCGTCCAGACATCACAGCCGCATGGGACGACCTGCGCGCGTATATCGAAACGGTACGCGGAGTTGTTGTCGCTGGCGTGATTTCTTCCAATGTGCCCATACCTGAAGATCTGGAAGCCGACATTGTTGTTGTGCTTGGCGGCGATGGTTCTGTGCTGCGTGGATGCCGACAATTGGGACGTCGCCAACTTCCCATCATCGGCGTCAATCTTGGCCGCCTTGGATTCTTGACCGATTTGAGTCCTGCAGAATTTCGCAAAGGGCTTCCCGCATTAAAGCGAGGCCAATATCAAACGGTTGAACATTTAATGTTCGAATGTCACCATCATCAGGCTGACGGTACTGTCATCACGGACCTTGGATTGAACGAAGTCAACGTGACAGCGGCCGGGTCGATGAAGATGCTGTCCATCCATCTGAAAATTGACAATGTTGATGTGACGACGTATAGCTGCGATGGCTTGATCATCAGTACGCCGGTTGGTTCGACAGCTCATAATCTTTCGGCGGGTGGCCCGATCCTGCGGCAGGAACTGCAATGCTTTGCCATCACGCCGATTTGTCCTCATACATTGACAGTCCGCCCGATCGTCGATTCTGCGGAACGCACGTTTGAACTCTCGGTTCGAGATGCTCCACATGGCGTGATGCTGGTGATCGACGGGCAGATCAACCGGCCTGTGGATTCGGCCGATCGCATTCTGATTCGCCGAGCCGAGCAAACATTTAAGCTGGTGCGACTTGCAGGCCACAGTTTTTATGGAACACTGCATCGAAAACTTGGCTGGCAGGGACACCTGGATTATCGCGAACGACGCGGTGGCCATTGATGAAATCAGGCTGTGAGAAATTACTTTAATGTCGTCCACGTATTCTGAAGACGATCAGCGAATGATTCGCCTGCAGGAAGGAGACTCAACGGCTTTTAACGAGCTGGTGAGTCTCTGGCAGGGACCGCTGTTTGGCTTTTTCATACGCAACACACGCGACGAGCACTTGTCTGAAGATCTTGTCCAGGAAACCCTGTTGCGTCTGTACCGCAATTGCTGGGACTACCTGCCAAAAGGCCTGTTCAAGGGATTTTTGTTCCGTATCGCTCGCAATCTGATCATCGATCATTCGCGTCGCACGTCACATGATGTCCTGATTCGCAGTGTTCGAAGCCGAATTGCAGGTCGTGATGGCGAAGAATTTGATCCGATGCAAATGATCGCGGAAGACATTACCTCGCCATTTGATCGATCCGTTCAACAGGAAGTCACCACTGCCGTTCAGGAAATGCTCCTGGAATTGCCGGAAGAACAGCGACAAACTTTTCTATTGCATCATTACGAATCTTTAACATTGTCAGAAGTTGCAGATGCGATGCATACATCGTTGCCCACAGCCAAAAGTCGGTTGCGACTGGTCAAAGAAAAACTGCGCAGCCTGCTCGTCTGTCGCGGTTTTACCGATGAATTAATTTCTGAAAACGAGTCATCCTGATCACCTCCTTCTGCGTTAACAACTTTTTCGAAGCTGCCTCCTGGAGCCCATGACCATGCCACACTTCAGCCGCCTGACCGACATCATTACCTGCAGTTTGACGGAAATTGTCCACGCTGCTCCCGATCCGGCGAAAACGTTACAGGAAATCATCGGCGAAATGAACGAAGGTTTGTTGGCCTGCCGCCGTAATGTGAGCAGTTCAGCCGAAAATGGCGAACGGCTGAGGCGAGAGATTGCGGACTATGAAACGCAAATCGTCGAATGGAAGAATCGCGCCAAACAAAACCTGGCCGACGGCGATGAAGATACCGCTCGAAATTCTCTGCGGCGTAAAGTTGAAATTGAAGATTTGATCGCCGGCCTGCGACCGGAACTGGATGCGGCTGTTTCGGCATCTCAACACATGTTTCGAATCCAGAAAGCCCTGGAAGCACGACACTCAGAAGCGGTACGAAAATTCGAAGAACTCACCGGTCAGGCGGCAGCCATGCCTCTGGAATCAGAAACAGCCATCCTGTCGGCGTCTGCTGCCACTCAAAAACGCAGCTCCGCCGTTGAAGCGGAACTGGAAGCGCTTCGACGGGAGATGCAGGAGTAATCCGCGCCGGAAAAGCTACGGAGCAGGTGTATCCGGCAGTCGCTTGATACTGATGTTGCGAAATGAAACTGCGTCATTGTGGCCCGCGAATCCAAAGAAACCGCTTGTTCGCGTCTTACCGGGATGCGGACTATCCGCGAGGTATTCCGTGACTGTCGCGAGGTCAGCGTTCATAATGATGTTGCCGTTCAGTTCGACCTTAATCTTACTTCCATCGACTGTGACTTCCTGAAAATTCCAAACCTCAGCAGCACGCTGGAAGCCTCGCTTCGCTGCCACCATACCGTATGCCGAACCATGATATTGTCGAGCATCCAGTTTTGCGTAATTCGGATGCTCGGAATCAAGTACTTGCAATTCTGTCATCGCAGTGTAGGCAGGATCACCTTTGCCATCCGTTCGGATCGCAAGGCCGTTGTTGCCGGATGGCGGAACCTTGAATTCCAGACGCACAACGAAGTTTGCGTACTCGTCAGTCGTGTGCAGAATGCCGCCGTGGCCAGCTTTACAGCGAATCGCCCCGTCAACAACTTCGTAGTTCTCTGACGCACCACTCCAACCAGTCAGATCCGTACCGTTGAATTTGGATTCGAAACCGTCCGCGTGACTTTCGGCTAAAATCTTGTCCGCCTCTTCGGCAGGAATTTCACGCAGATAGATATTTCGCCAGCGGATTTCTCCACCGTGAGTCTGCAGGCAAATCGGACCTTTCAGGAAGAGTGGATTCTCGCGATCGAAGTAATTTTCCATAATCGCGTTGTCAACCACGTGCTTGCCATTCAGCCAGACGCTTGTCCGTGCGCCGATCTGGCGAATGCGGAAGCTGTTCCACTCTCCGAACGCCTTGTCTGCCAATTCTGATGGATCTTTGCCCGCTGCACCTGGACTATTGTTCCACAATCCTCCACTGCCTTTGTCAGCACCGATATTGAACTTGCTTTCTTCCGTGTAATCCCAAATCTGGACCTGAGGATTTGCTTTTAGGTAGATTCCGCTGTCAGCCAGAACAACCGTCTTGTAATCAATCAGCAATTCGTAGTCGGTGTATTCGCCGTCAGTCGCCAGATAAGCCCCGTGCCCATCGTTGACAAGTTCCTCATTTTCGACGGACCAGTGTTTCTTTGCATCCTCAGTCCATTCGGCGATTTTTTCGGTTCGGCTTTCGGGAGTCATCTTCGCCAGATCGCGAGGATCAAAGTGTGGCATTCCATGCCAGCCGGTCAGATCCTTGCCATTAAATATAGCTTTGAAACCTTCGGGAACTTCAGCAGCCAGGCAGCATTGGCTTACGCTGAAAACCAGGGAAAAGATCAACGCTGGAAGCAAAGTGTGCTTAGCGACCATTGAGAAGCTCCGGGGCAGGCGAGTACAGCAGGGTAGGACGCTCAAAATAATTTCATTGAGCGATTCGTTGACCGTAACGTAACGAAAACCCTTCGCCTCGAAAACCGAATTCTTATGAGTTTCTGGAGTTCCAATGCAAAGAACCCAATGAGCTGTGAGGATCATTGGGTTCTATGGTCTCGATTGAGCTGACCGAGTGTTCAAAGAATCAGCGAGTCATGAAGGTTTGAGCTGCCTGTTCTGCGGTCCGATAGTCGTCACGATCAGTTAGCAGCACGGTGTGCAGAACCGTCTTCCGTTGCCGATAGACTTCGATTCGGATTGAGGAGCCGATGTCCGACAGACTGACCAGATTGATCAGATGGTTTTCATCAATGACCTTCACACCGTTGAAGGACACAATTACATCATCAGGGCGAAGTCCGGCAGTAATCGCGGGGCTGTTTTTATGAGAGTATACTCGAACTATTCGTGCACCCAGGGAACGAGACATCCCCAGTCGCTGTGCTGCCGCATCGGTGAAATTGTTATCCAGTTCGACACCCAGATAAGCGCGGCGAACTTTGCCGTGCTGCACCATCTGGTCGAACACGTGTCGCACAAGATTGCTTGGGATGCTGAAACCGATCCCTTCGTTGCCGCCGCTGTTGGATGCGATCGCAGTGTTGATCCCGATAACATTGCCATTCATATCAATCAACGGCCCGCCACTGTTGCCGGGATTAATTGCGGCGTCGGTCTGCATGAAGTCCTGGTTTGTCACAGACTGATCTGCCGTCAGTGACAGATCGCGGCGTCCTTTCGCACTTACGATGCCCATCGTGACGGACTGGCTGAGTCCAAACGGGCTGCCTACTGCCAGTACAAAGTGCCCGATCTTGATGTTGTTACTGTCTCCCCATCGCGCCGTAGGCTGACCTCCATCGGGGATCTCGATGATTGCAATGTCGCTTTCCGCATCACGGAAAACTTTTTGCGGATGGACCTTTGAACCATCGGCCATTATGATATCAATCGCTGGGTTTTCGGCACCACGAATGACATGGTTATTTGTAATGACGAATAGTCCACGCACCGCTTTGCTGCGCATCAGAACTCCAGAACCCGTCTCTTCGACTTTCCGTTCAGCTTCCACACGAATTGCCTGGATGTGTACTGCCGAGGGCATTACAGAATCCGCAATATCGGAAATGTGATTCCCGCCATCCAGCAACGCTACAGCAGCGGCTGGAATGCGAGCTTCACGGTTTGTTTCTTCGGATACGGCTCGAGCAGACTGAGTCAGTCTCAACGATTCCAGATGTCCACCGATCGCGAGACCGATGGACAGCATGCCGATCGAAGCAAGAATTGATTTTTGACGTCGCGCCATCAACGGACTCTCCGGGGAAAGTTTCACATCCTGTGGCACGGCTCCTTCCGCATGAAATTAGATTGATATCAATGAAGACATCGCAAACTTTTTTCGAAAGCGTACGATTAGCTTCAGAGCTCTGGTGACTGGCCTCCATGGAGTCACCTCAGCGACGCATCAAGTTATGACCAAAAATGATCGCAACAAGGCACCTCACCACATTGGTTATCGTTCTGCTGTTTCAGCCAAAGCAAATCGAATCCGGTAGATTCTGCCGAACAGAAGTGGAGTTCAGTGGCAATGCTGAGAAGTTGGCAGAATCGACACAAAAGGCCTCAATTCCAGAATATCAACGCGACACGCCATTTACGTTAAAGGAAAAAAGGCCCGAAATCCTGGAATGGACGTCGGGCCTGGAGTTATTTATCACAAGTTGAAGTCACCGATTGCTTCAACTACGCCTGTGGTTGTGGTGGAACAGCAGGGATTGGCTGGGTTTCAGGGATCGGTCGCAGCGATTCGTTTGACTCAGGAGACCCTGGCACATTTGAAGGCACTGGGCCGTGAGGCTGAATGTTTTCGAACTGCTGTTGCGGCTGAAACTGCGTTCCCTGAGGCTGCTCGTCCAGATAAACTCGCGGCTCTGGCTGAATCGCTGAATGATCATGCTGATGCTGCTCAGGAACATAGTGTTCTTCGACCGCTGGCATCGGCTGTCGATACGATGGCCCGAAAGGCTGTACCTCCAGTTCAGGGAACCGAATTGGAGACCTGCCTGCGTTGGATGTTCGAGGAACATTGTCTGTGCCTGGATATTCAGTCACCTTCATTTTAGGCACTCCAGTCGATACGCAGTTTGGTCGATTTGGATGACGGTAGCCTGTCGCTCCCAAGTGTCCGCAGGAACCACAGGTCCCACCAGTGCCGTACTGACCACCGCATGAACCGCATTGGCTGCCGCATGTGCCACAGTTTCCGTTCTGCAAATACTGTCCTTCGCAACCGACGAAGTCGTTCTGGCAGGCAGTGTTGCATTCATTATTATTGAAAGCTGAACCGGCGGTGAATGCACAGCAGCCTCCGGAATTCCCATAAGCACCAGCTTTGCGGTGGCCAGAGAAGGAATACGTCTGGTCAATACAGTCGATGGCTTTCGCAAGGTCGCCTAATTCGCCGTTGACTGATTTTTGCAGGCAGACCATACCGGTCATGACGCCAAGGACAAGTAAAGTTCCTACGATCACAATTTCAGCAGACAGGATTACTCCGTACTCATCCTGCCGAAGGGCTTTCAGCAGATTCAACATTGATATTCTCCACATACAAAATCAGAGGGGAAGAGATCTGCAACGAATTGCTGCGGAATTTGTTGGCAGACAAAAAACGGGTCTGCCAGCCGGTTCGTCGTTTCATTGATTCAAGTGCTGCCCATGGGCAGGTGATGTGCGTGAAATGCCCGTTCGTTTGAGCGTCAATCAGGAGTCACCCGATGCGAGAGTGGGGCTTCATTGCCCCATCTCGCGTCGGACGAACACAACGACCGAAAGTCCTCTCAGTCGCTTGGCGGTTTCTCAGGCCGCCGTCTCCCTCTCTCGCTGCGAACAAAGCCGGACTGCACCACAAAGGAATGTCTCTCTCGGGACCGACACTGGCTGGCTCTTTGAAATTCAGCAGCCGGCATCAGCTCTCGCATTCCTTACAACTGGTGCAACCGTTCTCGTCACAACGATCGAATTAGAATGCACGACCCGTGCCACTGATATAACCGGCATAACAGGCACAGCCAGACTTTGCCCGCAAAGCATTGATGGCAAATAAGTTACGTCAAGAGTACAGGCGCGGCGCAGGTTGGGATTTTCCGATTGCGCGCAAAGTATCACTTGCGCCGGTGTTAACGATAATGTTAATTAAACCGAACATTCGGATGTTGCGGGCAGGCTCAAGCGGCAGGCAGAACGGGAGGCGCGGGTGCCGAAACGACTCAGGGGCGGTCGCATACTCGCGAATCAACGCGGTACGGACGCAGTGCTTTGTCAGCGCGGGATTTCGCGGCTGGCTGCGATGCTGATACGGCGGTCGGGCGGAAAGGAATAACCATCGGCGAGTCTGCCGACTAGGCAGCCGTGTGCGAGACCGACCCTATCGCAGCCGTTCTGCAGGCACCGCGCGGAAGATTCTCAATGCAAACAGCAGCACGCAGAATGCTGCAAAGGATCCTGAAACCATGCCCGCAATCGTAGGCCAGTGACTAAATATAATCTTCAGTTGAATACCTTCCCACAGGAGCCGCCATGTGCTCAGCACGACAACGGCCGCAA
>JBDNFT010000085.1:0-2341 GCA_041689695.1 Planctomycetaceae bacterium
GCCTAGTGCTTGGTGCTTGGTGCCTTGTCCCTTGGTGCCTTCGCGCAGCCGATGTTTCTGATTTGCCGTTTCAGCTTTTCGGCCGCGATGGGAAAAAGGCAGAAGTTCTTGCCTGGTACGCAGCATAGTCCGGGCGGCGGGCTGTGATTGTTTTCTCCAGGAGTGTGACGCCCGACACCTTGAGCAAGAAGAACGACATCAGCAACGGGCTAAACACAGTCCAGCCAGCGCCGCCGGGGGTGGCAACGAGGTACAGACCCCACCAGATACAGAAATCGCCGAAGTAGTTGGGATGCCGAGTCAATCGCCAGAGCCCCCGGTCCATAACTTGTCCCGAGTTTTTCGGATCGGCTTGAAATCTGGCCATCTGCCAATCTCCGACGGCCTCAAAGAACAAACCCACGCACCACAGGCTGGCACCTGCGAAATCTAGCCAGCCGTGAGGCGATGTCGATGCGTTGAACATCGCCACCTGAATCGGCATGGATACGATCCACAGGATGACTCCCTGTAACAGGAACACGGTCAACAGACTTACCCACCAGAATCGCGGCCCATGGTGATCTCGCATGGCTTTGTAACGGCGGTCTTCTCCGTGGCCGAGATTTCGCCACAGCAAATACAATGAAAGCCGCAGTCCCCAGATTGCTGTGAGTGCAAACAACAGCAGACAACGTGAGGCGTTCTGAGCTGTTGGCGTTGTGACAAAAGCGTAACCAGCCACGATGACGAAACCGATTCCCCAGAATGGATCTACAACACTGGAGTCTCGACGCCAAACACTGATCAACCAAAGTATGGTCATGGTGATCACGACGACCACAAGAACACCCAACATTTTGGTCAGCAGCAATGTCATGATTCACTTCGCATTCGGCCGCAACAAAGAATGTGTGACAAACCATTCCGTGCCACCGGCGTAACCAAAGAGTTCGGCCACCGCAAGAAAGAACAATCGCCAGCGGTGGAACCAGCGGCGAGCTTCCTCGCGACCGTAGGCCGCCGTCAGAATTGGCATCACTTCGGCTGCATTCGCATCCAGGTTTCTGAGCCATGCTTCAGACGTACGCTGGTAGTGAGTGCCGTCCCAACGCCACTGTTGCGCGACGCTCATGTGCTGGTTAAATTGTTGCAGCATGTTTTCACTGGGCATAATTCCGCCGGTGAAAAAGTAACGCCCCATCCAATTGTCATCGCCGCTGGTTTCAAACGGATACAGAAATTGACGATGGCAAAAATGATGCACAAACAGTCTGCCATCCGGCCGCAACCACGATGTGATGCGTTGCAGCAGTTGCTCAAAATTCCGCATATGCTCAAACATTTCGACCGACACGACTCGATCAAAGCCATTGGCTTCAATTGAAAACCTGTTCATGTCTGCCGTGATGACGCGCAGGTTTTGAATTCCGCGTGAAGTTGCGGTGGATTCAATGTACAGTCGCTGTGGAGTTGAATTCGAAACGGCTGTGATACGACTGTTTGGAAAGTGCTCCGCCATCCACAGAGAAAGTGACCCCCAACCGCAGCCAAGTTCCAGAACATCCTGCCCATCGCATAATTCCGCACGTTCGCAAGTAATTTCAAGAGCTGCGGATTCAGCTTGATCAAGTGTGGATTGTGGCGTCGGCCAAAAGCAGGAGCTGTACTTGCGATGCCGTCCGAGAACTGCCGCGAAGAACTCCGGCGGAAGTTCATAATGCTGCTCGTTTGCTTTTTCGGGCACCGGAGCGATAGGGCCTGATCGCATTGACGTAAGAAATTGTTCAAACGCGTGCAGATTCGCATCAGCATCGCCGTGGTCACAATCAATCAACCGGCGGCGACAGAGTTTTCGAATAGCCGCACGGGTGATGACGTCGGGTATGATGCCTCGTTCAACTGCATCGAGACTCAATGAGAGCACGCTCATAGTGGACTCCGTGTCGCCGCGTTGGCACCAATCGTAATCGTGTCGCGCTGGCATTGAGGCTTATCAAACTGGATTTGCACAACGCCTGTGTAACGCTCGTCGAATGAGGCTTCGCAGTAGCTAAGGTAGTAATCCCACATGCGGATGAATCGATCGGGGTAGCCAAGATCACGAACAGCCTTTAAATTGGCGTGAAACCGGTTGCGCCATTCTCGCAGTGTCTGAGCGTAGTGGGTTCCAAAATCTTCCGCATGTACAAATCGCAGATCGGTAGCACGAGCCGTGGAATCCAGCATCGTCTTCATGGATGTAAGGCAACCGCCGGGAAAGATGTAGCGCTGAATGAAATCCACTGTTCGCAGATACTGAGGATATCGCTGATCGGGCATCACGATGGCCTGCAGGACGAGCGTGCCTTTTGGTTTCAGC
>JBDNFT010000086.1:0-2391 GCA_041689695.1 Planctomycetaceae bacterium
CTTCGTCCATGACGACGTAGTCGAAATGCTCGGTGGCGATCTTATCGAGTCCCTCCGGACGTGAAAGCTTCTGAATGGACGCAATTACCAGATCCCCGTCTAACACGCTGCGGTTGCCCAAATACCACGCCGTCGTCCCTTCGCCAAATTCCGTGTCGAGTACCAAGGAGATTGCTGCCTCGGCCTGAGCCAGAATATGGGCTCGATGAGCAATGACGAGCACCCGCGGTCGGCGATTCAGGTGCCGTCCAAGTTGTCGAGCGTCAAACGCTGCGAGCCAGGTCTTTCCCATGCCAGTTGCCACGGCAACAAGAGCACGGGTGTAGCCGGCCTCACGAATTTTTTGGAGAGCAGCTAGAGCCTCCACTTGCCACGGCCGCGGCGCAAAGTTGAACTCACGCAAGTCCACCGCTTCCGGCTCAAAATTCGTGGCGCGGAACTTCTTGGCGTTTCGAGAGTATGCCTCCACAAGTTCCGGAGTCAATTCCGACGCCACGTCCCACAAGGCCGTGAACTGTTCTGCGACCTGGGCATGTGCATCGGGTGCATCATGCTTCTCGCTCAGTAAGTTCCATTCAATCCCCGTTTGGAGTGCTGGCCGTGAAAGATTGCTGCTGCCGACTGAAATGAAGCCGGTATGTTCGTCTCCAATCTGCCAGGCTTTCGGGTGGAACGATGCTGGCGTTGATGGAATGCGAGCCATCTCAATCAACTTCACGAATAACCGCTGTTCATCAAACTCTTCAAACGAAAGGTCAGCCCATCCCATCAGTCGATGCAGCGCATGGGCGTCAGAGATATACAAATAGTCGCTGACAAGAATTCGAATTCTGGCTTCATTGCGGATTGCGTCGAACAGCCTTTCCTCAATCACGTCCAGTCCGGAAAGTTGCACAAACGAAGCGAGAATATCAATGTACCTTGCTCCGGCGATTCGCCAGGACAAATGTTCCCACAGCGGCGAATTCGGAAACCCGGAGCTGAGCATCAGACCGCTTTTGTCGTGGGGTTCAATTTTTGGTAAAACTGTTGCCTTGAGATAGTTGCCCTTGTCCGGAATGACGTGGCGTACGCCACCGCGTGGATCAACAACATCGCCTCGATACCGAGGAATCACGTGGATGTGGACATGGGGCACCGTTTGTCCCGCAGCATCCCCGCAATTGAAGCCGACGTTGTATCCATCGGGAGTCGGGTCGAGCCGCTGGTCAAGAAAGACTTTGATGTCATTGACCAGCGCCATCAACGCAGCCTGCTCCGACGGAGTCGCCTCGAACCACGTCTGAACCACGCGCCGAGTCACCACCAGCGTATGCCCCGGAGCGACGGGATACCCGTCAAAGATCGCAAACGCTTCAACATTCGAAGCGATCCACTGGGAGGCTGGTATCTTAAGAAAGGGTGATGGCATTCGCTCAGTGTAGATAACTTCGCTTTATGACACACTCAATACACAGGAATGTGCGGCGGGCATCGGAAGCAGTTTGGGCCGTTTTATTACGCATGCTGCGGCATCGATTCTTTTGTTTTAGCGAATCAGGGTTCTTGTTGCTTCGCGAACCCGCATTTCGGCTGCCGTGCCGACTTTTTTGTCCCGGCCCGTGGACGCTTTCCGCTCGCCGTGGATTTAAGCAGAACCGCCGTCCTGCAGAGCTGCTGCCGCAAGGCTGCGATCCAGGAGCGGAGAGACACTGAATTGTCGGACTGGCAGGAAAATGATAAACACGAATGACATGCTCCGGAATTCTCCACCTCCGAAATCGGTTTCACAATCCGAAAGATTGCGGACGTGGCCAACTATCGGTAGACTTGCCTGGGCAGATTCAACGTGTCGGCGTGACATGAACAACTCTGGTCAATTCACAGTTTGCAGTGTCCGAAGATCGGGAGCACAGTCATGGGCAACCTTGATGCGTCGTACGAGGAAGTGGCCGACTGGTGCGAAGTGAACGTCGGCGAAGAACAAGGCCGTGCAATTGGGATGAACATCGCAGCCATCATCCGGGACTACGGCTATCTGAACGCCCTGCCTTCTCTACCTTTTCGACTGTCAGCTCATGAACGAAATGCGCTGCAACAGCAACTCATTTCCAACGCAGCCATATTGAGCCAGCAGTTCAAAAATGAGTTTCGAATGGTCTACGACCAGGGACCAAAAAAGAATTTGACAGTGCAACCATCATCGATGCGCACCAATATGACCTACGACCCCGGCACACGAGCGATTGTTGACTACTCCAGGCGGCACGGGCTTTGAGCTGACGATCCAACATGATCTACGACCCCGGCACACGAACGATTGAGCCACCGATCCAGGCTGCAACAACGGCTGTGCTTCCCGATGAACACTGAGCCGGAGTCGAGTTGCAGAATTGCCCTATTGAATCTGGC
>JBDNFT010000087.1:0-4849 GCA_041689695.1 Planctomycetaceae bacterium
CCAGCGGCCTGGGCGCTAGGGCTAGAGCCGCAGACATGCATCGCTATAAATAACTTTGTGTACACAGACACACGCATTTGGTGTCCACAACGGAGCACTTAGATAAGGGAAGGCTCGTGTTCCTTCCTCCGGCTTCGAGACTTTTAACGAGTGATCTGAGGTCTTCCATCAGTATGTGTCCGCTTTGTGATTCTAGAGATTCTTGTCCAAGCTGGCTTCAAGGATTAGCGTTTCAGGGCTGGGACTGGCGGTACGTGCAATGTCGATCCTGTGGCAGTCTGTATTGTGAGATGATGCCGGATGACGAAATGCTGCACAAAATGTACGGGAAAGCGTACCTTGCTGCATTCCCGTCTGATCATAACATCGCTGATCCGAAGGAGCCAGAAAGGGTCGTCGCATGGCTTGAGAGCCAACCTGTCGGCACCTTCGTCGATTATGGCTGCGGTGAGGGGACGCTGTTGATTGAAGCAAAACGCCTCGGCTGGGACGCGATTGGAATTGAACTGAATTCCGATGTTGCGGAACGCACGCAAGCCGCGACAGGAGCGAGGGTGATGACACCGGAAGCCGCGATCCACGCCGGGATTCAGGCGGATGCCCTGCACTTGGGGGACGTCATCGAGCATTTAACCCGAATGAATGAGCAGATGCCTTCAATTATGAGATTGCTCAAGTTGGACGGCGCTTTGTTGGCGCAAGGCCCATTGGAGGCGAATCCCCATTTGTTTCTGAAGTTTGTCCAAGTTTCGCGAGGTTTAAGGAGGGGGCGTAAAACAGAGATGGCTCCGTATCACGTTCTGCTCGCCACGTCCGAGGGCCAGCGTCGTCTGTTCGCTCGTTTTGGCCTGAGCGAAGTCGAATATCACCTGAGTGAAGTATGCTGGCCGGCACCCGCGAATCTTCGCGTTGGACTTTGGAGACAACCAAAGCAAGTGGCAATGTTTACGATAAGGAAGTTGTCGCAGTGTATCAGTTGACTGCAACCGAGTGCTTGGGGAAACCGGTATTTCTACGTTGGCCGGACGACGAAACGCTAATTCCGTGACGATGAATCTTTGTTAAGCTTTCGCGGATCAACATGGGTGAGCAGAAGACATTTTCACAGAAGATTGCTCGGGCAATCTTGCGTAGCGGCCTCCGCGGTCGGACACGTTTGACGCTTTTCCTTTCCCGATTCAGCAACAAACTAAGGTGCGCGCCTACGACTACCGCAGATGGCCACACGCTATTTCTGAATCTTGGAATTGCATCTTCACACGGACTCTACACCGAGGAACGATTGGAACAATCGGAACGCATGATAATGAAGAAATGCGTCCGGCAGGGTGATGTCGTACTCGACGTCGGGGCGCACTGGGGACTTCATACTACGCTCTTGGCCTCATTGGTTGGATGTCGCGGTAAAGTGTTTGCGTTTGAACCCAATCAATCGATTGCCCGCTTGCTTCGGCGTACAGTCGAGGGGCTTAAAAACGTGTCATTGCACGAGTTGGCCCTCTCAAATCAAGACGGAACATGCGATTTTTTTGTCCCACTGGATGCCTCAATGGGTAGCTTGGTGAACTGGACGCAAGGTGACAATATCGAGACCTTTTCTTGTCCGATGCGCCGTCTCGAGACGTTGACGGACGACGGAATTCATAGCCCCGACTTCGTCAAATGTGATGTTGAAGGAGCAGAACTTCGATTCTTCGAGGGGGCCGCGAGCATTCTCTCTAGGGAGGACGCACCGACAATTCTCTTCGAGGAAAATTGCGCTGCCGCCACCGCTTTTGGGGAGTCACCGGATGCGTCTGCTCGCTTCCTCCAGCATCTGGGTAATGCCGCATACAAACTTTTCGTAGTTGACTCCAGCGGGGACCTTGTCCCGTATGTTGGTGCAACGGGCAATCAATCAGTGCGCAGTTTATTAGCCGTCCCTGCTCGGCGTGCTGAACATGTCCTCAGACTTGCAGTGACTGAAAAAACGTGTCGATGAATGTTCCAATGAGCGTCTCAGTCGTCGTCCCCACGTACAACCGTGGAGCCAAACTCGCAGAAACGCTGCAACGGTTGCTTGCCAGCGAACGTGGCAACATCGCCCAAATTGATATCGTGGTTGTTGACGACGGGTCACAGATCCCGGCAGCGCGCGTCGTTGAGGCCCAGACCGTCCCCCCCGGTTTTCAGTTACGGTGTATTCGACAACAGAATGCAGGGCCGGCAAAGGCGAGAAACAATGGTTTTCGCCAGACTTCTGGCGACCTTGTCCTTTTCATGGACGATGACATCTTGGTCCCGCCCTCACTTATTCAAAAACATGTGACCTCCCATGAGAGATTTCCAGGAGCGGTTATTTTCGGGCGATCACCGTTTCGTGAGTGGCCCAAGGAAGCCTCTTTGGCAAAGTTCCTAGATTCACTTGGCTACTCGAATTCTGTTGGAAGCGAGAAGTTTGCGGACGTAGAAATTGTTGCGAGCGGTCACATCTCTGTGCCCCGGGATTTATTTACCGAAGAACACGGAGTTTACCGAGATGATTTGGCTACGCCGGCGGCCGAGGAGTTTGAATTGTCAGCAAGGTTGATGAGGCGACATGTACGCATGATTGTCGCGAATGAGATCGTCGCCGATCATGATCACAGTCCAACACTAGTGGAACTTTGCAAACAGGCTTTCAAGTATGGAGTGGGAGCTGCGGAATATACGGCAAAGTGCGACTGCTCCTTGGACGCCGTTCGACAGATAATTCATGTCAATGGTCCTGTGAGCGCGGCAGATAGCGAGCGATTGGCGATCACGAAACTCGCAAAAATGTTCTTGGCAATCTCCCCAGTTCGTAAATCCCTACTCTTGAGCTTACAGGTGCTGTCAGGAATCTCAATCTTAGACAAACTAACAGTTTACGGGTATCGACTACTCCTCGGCACTCACTATTTTGCGGGCGTCCGTTTCGGCTTGGCTAAATACTCCAAGGAATGATCACATCATTGCAAGCATCGGGAGTTGATTGATGTTGAAAGAAGCTGTCTATCACGCGTGGGATTTAGCCGTTTTGTACCGCGGTGTACCCCGTCAGATTAATGGAAGCGTAGTCAGGTTCCCTGCGCGATATTCGCGGTGGTATCCATCCATATACGAATCGGGAACGACAGATTTTTTAAGGCGATCATTGAAGCCCGGCGATACGGCATTCGATATTGGCGCACACGTAGGCGTCATGAGTGTCATGATTTCGCGACTTGTGGGCGATTACGGGCATGTCCACAGCTTTGAGCCGACGCCGTCGACGACCCGAGTGCTACATCAAGTGATGAAACTGAATCGATGTTCAAACGTGACCGTTCACGGTCTCGCAATGTCTGGGGAGATTGGTACTGCAAAGTTCTTTGACACCGGGAATATTGCATCAAACGCGAATAGTTTGATCAATCAAAACCGGATGAATGGCAGTGTGACCGTCGAGACGATAACGCTTGACGCATTCTGTACGCAACACATGCTACACCCGCGTGTCATAAAAGTTGATGTGGAGGGCGCTGAATTGTCAGTCCTCCTCGGCGGCATTCATGCCATTGCCAAACATCGTCCCTCAATGGCATTGTCGCTTCATCCACCGATCTTCGACGACAGTCAACAAACGCTCAGTGACATATGGGATCTGCTGGATGGCTGTGACATGCAGTTGCACCTCTTGGAACCGTATGCAGCGGGTGGTGAAGTAGGACAACTGCTGTCCCGAGACGAATTCACAAAGCAAGTTCAGTTGTTTGACGTGGAAGTTACACCGCGAAGACCATCGACCGGCTCGTAACATCGAAGGCCGATCGTTGTCCAAATCGTTGAGTGAGCCCCGAATCAACAGAAATGTTAAGTAGCCACGTTTCCACGCCAACCAACAACAAACGGATCATGTGCATTGATGCGATGCGAGGGGCCGCTGCACTCGCAGTTGTCTTCTTCCACGCCTTCGACGGGGTGGCCTTTGACAAGGGGGCGCAGTACCCGAATTCGGTGACATCTGCAATCACGTTTGCCTTTTCGTTCGGATTCGCGGGCGTCTGGTTGTTCTTTGTGATTTCCGGCTTTTGCATTCACCTGCGGTGGGTGCGGAATGCCGTCGAAGGTCGTGAGCCAAAGGTGGCCTTCGTCGATTTCTGGAAACGGCGAGCTTGGAGACTATACCCGCCCTATCTGGTGGCCTTAACAATATACATTCTGGTGTCCTTCGCACGAGGTGACATTAGCTTTACCCGGTTCTTCTGGTATGACCTGACAACCCACCTGTTCATGGTTCATAACCTGGATGCAAGAACAGTTTTTAGTCTAAATGGAGTCTTCTGGACGCTGGCGATCGAAGAACAGCTCTACCTGATGTATTTTCTTCTCCTCGCGATGCGAAGCAGGCTTGGATGGTGGCGGACGCTCGGCATTTGCCTTGCAGTTCGGGTGGCATGGTTCGCTGTTTGTTTTCTTCTGTGGCGGTGGAAAGCAATTCAACTTCCAGTGGGTGAGTCAGCCCTTGCCTACTGGTTTGTATGGGCGCTTGGTGCAGTGAGCGTTGAAGCGGCCTTTGGACTGCTCAAGCTTCCATCATGGGCCTTGCAAATGCGATCCTCCGCACTGTTGTGTTGTTTGCTGCAACGTCGTTGACATGGCTCGATCGACTGTCAGATCCATATGGCTGGTTTCACGATATTTTCAAACTTGTCATCCACCCGATCTGGGGTTTGGGATTTTTCGTCATCATCAATCAAATGGTCCGATCGGAACAGAGGCGTGTCAAAACCCGGCTGGGAACGCCGAGACTTGTGGCAGGTTTCGCCTCGGTCGGGATGTTCTCTTATTCGCTGTATCTGACGCATGA
>JBDNFT010000088.1:0-4365 GCA_041689695.1 Planctomycetaceae bacterium
CCGATCCGCCCCTCCGCTGATGGCCGAAGCAGTCCAGCCCCTGCCACTCGTCGGCACGAAACACAGAACAGTTGGCAACGATTCCGGGTCGTTGTAAAATTCTCCCACGTCCTGACATGATGCCTGATTAGTGGCGAATCCCACGAGAACTCAATTGTTGTGACTGGAAGATTCATGAGCAAGCCGACTATTTACGTTGAAACAACCGTGGTCGGTCATCTTGCGGGACGCCAGCAATCTGACATCATCGTTGCGGCCAGGCAACTTGCTTCACGCAAATGGTGGGACGTGCGGGAACGCTATCAACTTTTTGTCTCCTGGATCGTCTTGGATGAATGCTCGGCTGGAGATCAACTAGCGGCAATCGAACGGCTCGATCTGATCGGCGGGATCTCCGTCCTGGATACCCAAACTGCGGCGGTGGCACTTGCCAATTCCCTCGTGAATCGCCATGGAATACCGAAAACGGAACCTCGTGATGCTTTGCATATTGCCATCGCCGCCGTCAGTGGAATAGAATACCTGCTGACTTGGAATTTCAAGCACATCGCAAATCCTTCGACTCGCGACTTGATCCAGAGAATCTGCCAGGACTCTGGGTACACGCCACCAATAATCTGTAGTCCTGATGAAATAATCGGAGTTTGAGATGATATCCGACTCGATCAACGAAGAAATCCTGCGAATAAAACACGAGCTTGCCGCCAGACATGGAAACGATGTTGCTCGCATCGTCGCTGATGCTCGCGCTCGACAGGGAAATGTGGTTACCCGCCCGCCGCGTCCATATAAGTACGAGCTAAGCGAAGCGTCCAAGCCGCCGAACCAGCCTCTTACCAATGGCTCTTCTATTCCAGCGGTTGGGTGATCTGAGGTGGTGTGCCGTTCAGGGACAGCAGTTGAGAATATCTGATAGACTGTTTTCTCCGTGGAGAACACGCCAAAAGGAAAGTCAGATGTCTATAACCACCGTCAACATTGATGAAGCGGGATCCCGAATCAACGAACTGGTCAAACTCGCACATCAAGGTCAAGAGGTTGTGATTACTGACGAAGGACGTCCGACTGCCCGCCTTGTTTCTGTTCCACCCGACAACGGCAAACGTGAGTTCGGCAAATATCGCGGCAAGATCAAGATCGCCGAAGACTTCGATGCGGCGCTGCCTGACGAATTCTGGTTAGGGAGACAGGTTTGAAGTTGCTTGTCGATACGCACACGTTTTTGTGGCTCATGGAATCGCCCTAGAAGCTGTCAGAACGGGCGTCCGACGAGTGTTTCGATCCAACGAATTCACTGTACCTGAGCGCCGCCAGCCTCTGGGAAATTCAAATCAAATCGCAACTCGGCAAGCTGGATTTAGGCATGCCATTGAGTGACATCGTCAACGCTGAAGTGACCAATGGTCCGTTCGGTTTTCTTCCAATTCGCGCGGATCACGTTGTTGCGGTTGGAGATTTACCGACATACCACAGCGATCCGTTTGATCGAATGCTGATCGCGCAGGCCCGTAGCGAGAACATGGAATTTGTTACCGCCGACGGTATGATACAACAGTATGCGTCACTGGTCCGCATTGTGTGGTGAGGCTCCATCTTCAATTCACAAAGACTTCAGTATTTCGCCGATGACCTTGCCATGCACGTCGGTCAGACGAATATCGCGTCCGCCATAGCGAAAGGTCAGTCGTTCGTGATCGAGACCCAGTTGGTGCAGGATGGTCGCGCGGATGGCGCGGCATCGGGGCTCTCCCGAAAAATTTGACAAACGTGTATCAATGTCCGACCACAACGTCAACCAGGAATTCTAGTATCGACCTTCGATTTCGAGTTCACGTTGCCAGGACGTGGCATCCATCGACTGTGGTGAAAGCGGATTCGGTGGCCAAAGATACCGGGCGTCGAGCAAATCGGTCGTTTGGTCGAATCGAGATTGATCGAGTGCAACCCGATCCTGATCAGCCGCATGTCGAATTCGATGGGGAAGCTCTCCAAAATCTGACAGACAGCATTCGCGAGAAAGGACAACTCGACATTAGCCAATAATTGCGGCAGCGACCGTGCGGTCGTTTAACGACTTGGCCGTTCCTGGAATGGGCGGCGTTTGGTTCGGCAAACAACTCTTTCTGGCGACGCTCGGAGTTGCCGTGGCCGAACAGGCACGCGCTGCGCGGCGAAGAGTTAGCAATATCGAAGTGGCCAATGCAATCGAAGCCCTTGGCTGCTGGCTGGCGCTTCATCACAACGGCTGGGGACGCGATCCTCGCGTTCGTGGAGCGAACAAAATGCGACACGTCGCGGCACAGGATTTGTCGTTTGACCGTGTTCGTAAACCGAGTTTCTATGTCACTCAGCCAATGCGACAAGCCACGATCCAGCCACTTCGCGATCTTGGGCTGATTGAGTCTGCTGGCGAACGATTCAATGGATTTACGTGTAGCGAAACAGGCGACGCGTTCATCAACGCGGTGGCTGGCCATTTGAAGCCATCGAGCCGCAGTGTCACGGAGCATTTGATCAGTTGGGTCAACGGGGAGAACGTTGCTCTGAACACACCAACACTGCGGCAGGCTTTGTCACCCATGGTCGAGTTGCCGCGGCTAAGTAACGCAGGATCAATAATTGGCGTAGTGGATCTTGTTAAATATCCCTTCAGCACCGGATCTTTAACAAGATCCACTACCCAAAAACGAAGCCTATCCCAGAGATTAAGCGGGCAATTGTTTCTTTTCGGGGGCATGCAGTTTAATCACTGTCTCTTTATTCTCTTTGTCACTATTCATCTACCTTAAACGTAACAATGACATCGCTGCGGAACCCCAAGTCCTGGGTGCCTTGCCCCGCATTGAAATTGAGGATCGCTGACCGGACTCCCGCATCCCGGCTCCTCAATCGTAGCGTGCGGGTCTCATGGCGCAGTCCTGTAAGTGCTCCACCAGGCTTGATCTCAAGCTCTAGCCAACGATCCCGTGATGCGTCGTCTGCACTCGCCAAGATCTGTTCGGACTCAACCACCAACGGCGCTGTGATTCCCGCTGCGTTGTCAATTTCGATAGAAAAATCCTTCCATTCGCCTCGATGAAGTTCCATCGCTATTTCTTCGGTTGTCGCTTTGACTCGAGCCTCAGGAGAAATACTGACTTTGATCAGGATCGGTGGATTTGGATCATCCGCCTTTTTTGATTCAATTCCTGTCTTTGATTCGATTCCTGTTGCCGGGTGCGAATGAGCCGAACCCGGCGGATTGCAGCCCGATGCGACGCAACTCAAAAGGATTGCAACGACGAACATACGTTGATTGGTGATTGCCCTCGGAAAGCAACGAGCCTGCATTGGGCTTGGGTCTTTCGACGATCGATTACTCTTTGCCTTCATTGAGAATCCTCTGGTAGGTCCTTCGAGCGTGATCGTAATCTGCAGCAGCTTGTGGCTGTTCGTCTAGGGCGTAAGTTTTCTGCTTCTCGAGCCAGCATTGCTCTAGTGCAACTAAGCACCACTTGGCGCTCGCGCGGACACGAACGGGCTTGTTGTCGACGATAACCGAAATTGGATTGGTGTGTGCAGATGGTAAAATGCGAGCGGCAACCCAGCTATTTTGCTCCAGCTTTGGAATCTCAAAGCGAAGCTCCTGCTGCTTTCCGTCCGCCTTGAGTTTCTGAACAGCTACCGGATAGCCGTTTACGATGAGTTCCACTTCTACATCGGGCGCGCCAGCTTGGAATGAGGCGGCCGTGACGGAAAACACACCATCCTCGTCGCGTTCAAAATCCATCAAGTGACTTGTGCCGTCACTCACATAGCTTTCGCCACGGCGAAGCGCCTCCACCCAACTGTCATAGTCCAGCACACCATCCAGCTTGACATAAACGCGTCCAATACCCAGACGTTCCCCGGTCATGCATGGGAAATCGGTTTCACCGCTGGCAACAATGGGCAACCCGCAGTTGAGCACGTGATACCAGATGTTCCACTCCGACTCGCGCGGCGTATTCATGGTTGCGATAAAATCCAGCGCAGGTTGCTTTTTGCCATCGGGGCCGTCGACTTCATGAGTAACCTGCATGATGAACTCATTGGCTCCGATCCCATCGAATGCGGGAATATCGAAATTAGGCAGGCGGTGCGGTCCGTCGTTTCCCTCGACACGTCCGACGCTTCGAGTCAGGCCCGCACCACTGTGAGCTGTTCCGGTTACAGCCCCCTGCTGTTTTGCCCAACGCAAGGTATTCATTCCGAGTGTCGGCCAATGGAACTTAGAATTTCCCCCCGCAGGAATCTGCTGCCGGAGTTTGAGTAAGTTTAGATGCCCTGACTGATGGGAGCCGAATCCACTGACTTCGATATCGTAACGAAGAAGGTAAGGATAGC
>JBDNFT010000089.1:0-6790 GCA_041689695.1 Planctomycetaceae bacterium
CGTCAAGACTTTCGGCGATTACGGGCGAGCGGCAGGAATGAATTTACCAACGCGTGACGATTTTGAGTGATCAAGACTTCAGCGAAAAACCTCACGGCAGAGCGTGAGGAGCTCAATTTACTCATGACGCTCCGCGTGATGCTTCACAAGTTCCAAAATGGTGAATCCGAAAGTCTTGACGACTTTCGCTACTTCACATACAAAAATTCATTCGATGTCAGCAGCACCTGGCAGAGATCTGTCATGGCCTGCTGGGATTCTGTAAGACCACTGGGGATGTGGTCTCGGTGGGTTTGAAGGTAACCAAGCTGGTCGGCAAGAAAGCTCATCGCGCCAATGAGTTCGTCAGGTTCGGGATTGCGGCAATACGCCAACTGCCACGCTTTGGTGATTTGACCAACTAGTATGCCGCGCGATTCTGGTGGGCCATGGAATCCGGCGGCTGAATCGAATGACTGCACCATGCCATCGGCAGACGTCAGGTTGATGATCGCAGTCCACTGAAACGAATCGGACGTGTTGGCGGAAATGCAATCAACAATCAGATCGATCGTGTCCCCCGCTTCAACGGGAGTCGCAGCAATCGGACAATCCACTTTGGAATTGAAACATGTCCATTCACCCAGCAAACCAATTCCCTGTTGAGCGGTTCGGCTGCTGATCACAAGGGCTCGCACGCCATCCCCGTTTGAACTGCCGTGCTGCAACGATCCGGAAATCGTCACGGTCCCGGACGCCGGAGCAACCCAGCGTCGAATGACGTCGCGGCCGGGCTGATCAGGATGTCCCCCAGAGGCGTGCAGCAAAGCATAGCCAAATGTTGGATCTGGCAATGTTGAACTGGCCTGCCACTGTGAACCCGTAAAGTGAGCCAGGGGCGTAAACGATGCGGTCTGTTTTGTGGTTTCGTTGAACGCTCCGTAACCGTACTGCCATGATTCATGCGGCGGCGCGGGAAGCGTCGGCAGGCTGGCGAGTTGATCATCGGGGATCACGGTCCCTTCGGTGCGGCATCGTTCTGCGAACTTCGCCGCGTGATTCAAAATGGAACCGGAATTCATCAACATGAGAGACTGCGTCGCCACTGTCGATACAGGCCGACGTTCGCAATTGACTTCCATGACCGGTGCATCGAACGACTGCAACATCGCCACCGGTTGCGAGCGGCGGGCTTTCACATACATGCTGCGGCGAGTTTCATTGTCATCAATCACGACCTGGCCAGCGTCGTCTTCCGTGATTGCAGCCGGAGCGCCAAACTGATGCGGATGCAATCGACCGCTCGCCGCCAACATGCGGTCACGCACAAGTTCGGCATCCAGTCGCATAATCTGTTGACGCGAATAGAACCGATTGTCGGGATCGATGGCGTCGTGCATCGCTGTTCGTTTAGACGATTGCCGCCATGCCGTGGATGACAAAATAATGCGGTGCAGATGCTTAACGCTCCAGTCATTCTGCATGAACTCGTCTGCAAGCCAGTCGAGCAATTCCGGATGTGTCGGCGGGACACCGAGTCGTCCAAAATCCGCCGCCGTAGGCACAAGTCCCTTGCCAAAATGATGCAGCCAAATTCGATTCACGATGACTCGCGCGACAAGCGGATTGTCGCGCCCAGTCAGCCATTTCGCAAACGCCAGGCGACGACCGGAAGTTGGCAGCGACGGATCATCTGACGGAAATTCTACTCGCGCGTCTTCCGCACACGCCACGGTCAGCGCGCCCGGTGGGACAACCGCCATTGGTTGCTGAAATTCGCCGCGATGGAACAAATGCGTTTCTGGCAAATGCCCGGCAGGCTCTGTCAGAACCGCAAGGAATTCTTCAGGAGGTCGCTTGGCGTTGACTTCTGCGATCCGTGCATCGTACTTCTTCAAGTCTTCAGCGGCTTCGGGCAAGTATTGATACAAGACGCCCGGTGAGATATTAACGCTGGGATTCTTCGCCAGCAACTCGGACTGTTCGGGCGTCCGTTTTTCGGCTTCGGTTTCGTATGCTTCTTTCAGTGATGCTCGCAGTGGTTCTTCGTATTTCTGTAGCTCCTTTTCCAGCGCCTGGGCCATATATTCAGTTTGCTTCGCCGTGCGTTCTGTTCCAATGACGCCTGCTTCGGCACTCACTTCAGCCGCTTTCTTTCGATCGGCTTCCGTGTACAGAGTCATCATTCGCTGCGAAGGAACCTTCCAGTTCTGCCAATCCATCGCGGGAGCAAAGATCGCTCGCATGGCGTAGTAATCCGTATGAGGAATTGGATCGTAGCGATGATCGTGGCACTGCGCGCAGCCGACGCTAAGGCCCAGCAGCGACGTGCTGACGATCTTCAATGTATCGCCAATGTTCTGATTGCGGCCGGTAGGATTGTCTTCGCCGCTGCCCGTTCCATCGGCCGCCATGCGAAGGTAGCCGGTGGCAGTCAGCAGTTCGATTTGTTCGGCCGTAAGATCACCCTGTTGCGGCCCCGCGAGTTCGTCACCCGCAAGCTGTTCGGCAATGAATCGATCAAACGGCTTGTCCGCATTAAAAGATCGAATCACGTAGTCGCGGTATTTCCAGGCCCACGGACGTTCTGGATCGCTGACGGTATAGCCATCGGAATCTGCATAACCAGCAACATCCAGCCAATGCCGTCCCCAACGCTCGCCATAATTCGGCGACACCAGCAGCGAATCCACCAGCCGCACAAACCAGTCTTCCAACGGATCTTTGATCCACTGCTGAAGTTGCTCAGCCGATGGCGGCAGTCCAGTCAGATCAAAGTGAGTTCGCACAATCAGAGTATGACGATCTGAATCATCCGCATACGTCAAACCTTCAGGCATTTGAGCCAACAGAAAGGCATCGATTGGATTTCGAATGCGAGTTTGCACATCATGACGAACAGTTGGTTCCGCTGGCCGCATGATCGGTTGGAATGACCAGAACGCTCGTTCTTCCGGAGTGATTCCTAATCCGGGCGGAATGGTCTCCGGTTCCGGCCGCGCAGTTTTGGCACCAGCAGCGATCCATTGAGTCAACGTCTCCAGTTCTTTAGGAGTCAGCTTCATTTCGCCCGGCGGCATTTCTTTCGAGACAACTCGCTGCAATACCAGGCTCTCATCTGCATTACCGGGGACAATCGCTGTGCCCGATTCGCCACCGGTCTGCATCTTGCGAACCTGCCGCAGGTCGAGACCACCTTTGGGCTCGGCTGTTGCACCGTGACAATCAAAGCAGTGGGCCCGCAGAATCGGACGAATGTCGCGTTCGAATGTCAGATCATCGGCGTTCGCCGCAACGTGGAAAAGAAGCGGCGACGCAAAAAGCAGGCAATAGAAAACCGATCTTCGGGTTGAGTTGTCAATGAATATTTTCATCATGCATTTCCATGACTGCGGAGGAACCAGCGGTGGCATCGACATTAAGGCGATCACCGAATTATATGTCCCGTCTGTGGTCCCTGGGAAACTGAGTCCTGTCAGCCACCCACATTTCGTCACATTTGGACATCGGGTTTCTAATCATGCCAATATTGATTCCACAACCTTGCGGTGGATATCCGTCAATCGCAAGTCGCGACCCTGATAACGGTAGTTCAGTCTTTCGTGATCAAAGCCCATGCAGCTCATGATCGTGGCATTCAAATCGTGAATGTGAACGGGATCTTTCACAATGTTGTAGCCATAGTCATCGGTTTCACCGAGCGTTGTGCCGGGCTTAATGCCGCCGCCGGCCAGCCACATCGAAAAGCAACGTCCATGATGGTCGCGGCCGTAGTCAGCCTGCAAACCGCCTTGTCCATACACCGTGCGACCAAATTCGCCGCCCCAGATGATCAACGTATCTTCCAGCATGCCGCGTTGCTTGAGATCCTTGATCAAGGCTGCTTGAGCCTGATCAATGTCCATGCATTGCTTCGGGATATTTGTCGGCAGGCCGCCGTGATTGTCCCAGCCGCGATGGTACAACTGCACGAATCGCACGCCCTTTTCAAACAGCCGACGTGTCAGCAAACAGTTGGCGGCGTAGGTGCCTGGTTTGCGAGCGTCCTCACCGTACATGCGGAATGTTTCATCGCTTTCCTGCGTGAGGTCAGTGAGTTCAGGCACTGACGATTGCATACGAAACGCCATTTCATATTGAGCAATGCGAGTCGCAATTTCCGGATCACCTGACTTCGCGAGCTGTTCCTGATTCAGTTTGGCGATGCTGTCGAGCATGTGTCGTCGCAGGCCGCGATCGATGCCTTTCGGATCGGACAGATATAAGACCGGATCACCCTGACTGCGGAGCTTCACGCCTTGATGACTGGATGGAAGAAAGCCGCTGCCCCAGAGACGTTCGAGCAGTCCCTGATTAGAATCTTTTCCGCTGCCGTGCGAAATCAAAACCAGAAACGCGGGCAAGTCTTCTGCTTCGCTGCCGAGACCGTAGCTGGCCCAGGCTCCCAGCGACGGGCGTCCCGGCTGCTGCGACCCTGTTTGAATAAACGTAATTGCCGGATCATGATTGATGGCTTCTGTATACATCGATTTCACGATGCAGATGTCATCGACGACAGAAGCCGTATGCGGCAGCAGTTCGCTGATGCGAGTTCCCGATTTGCCCGCAGAATGAAATCGAAACTTCGACGCGACGACAGGGAAGCTGGCCTGGCCGGACGTCATGCCCGTGAGACGCTGGCCCTGTCGAATGGATTCCGGTAGCTCGGTCCCATGCAGTCGTCGCAGCTCCGGCTTTTCGTCGAGCAATTCCAGATGCGACGGCCCACCTGATTGAAACAGATAGACGACTCGCTTTGCCTTCGGTGCGAAATGCGTGGAGCCCACAGATGCGAGGCCATCGCGTTGCAGAAGTGACGCTATGGCAGCAGTGCCAAGAGCGGATTTCAGTAGAGTGCGACGGGTGGACATATGAATTTCCGGCTGAGAGCGAGAGGAGGTCATGCAAAACGTAGCCCCTCATTGTCGCATCTATTCCCCTTGGCGTCCAATACTCAAATGACACTCTCTGCAATTACTGTGGGGCCGCCCCGAGGCGTTTGCGAAGCTTCGCCTGAAGTTCTGTCGCCAATACGCTTAGTTCAGAGATCGACTTCGTCAACAGCTTATCTTCGCTGTCGCTGGGATTATTCAACAACGATTGACACGTACGAATGGTACCAATCAATTCACCCTTCTCGATGCCTTTCTCAATACCCTGCTCAATGCCTTTCTCAATTCCCTGCTCAATACCAATCGCGATCAAGTCTTTTCCGGCCTGGGTTTCACGCAAGTCGGGGAGTTTGCCGAGTAACATCTTTTCGATCTCCGTTTTTCCAAGAGTCTTGAAACGTTAAAGCAGCCAGTCAATGAGCACGCCTGTCAATTTGGCTTTCAAACGTTCGTCGGTGGATAAAGTCTCGATCTGAGTATAATACCGGCTCGCGTTATCGTGAAGCCGTTTATTGCTTTTTTCCACCAGCGGCTGGAATAAGGCAACCAGCGGATGGTCGGGGGATGATTTCTCCAGTCCGGCGATCATCTCGTCCAGAAAGTACGCGGAAACCACTTTTGACCACGGTAGCGTTTGCGGATCCATTTCTTTCGATCCGAAAATCAAAATCCCCTGGACCTCACGACCGGCGTGTTCCTGCTGAATCATCGCCATTTCGACGACAACGCGGCCATAGATGTTTTCATCGAGATACAAGTGCTTCAATTGTGCATCGAATTTTGTACCATGCCTTTTCTGAGACCTCGCATTTTTAGAACACACCGAACAACGGAAATCGTAAACAATGGATTTTAAGACGACAGCTCCGACGGACTGGATTTCAAAATCAACGACAGCAAATGATGTTCGCGAGATAACTCAATTCCTGACTGAACACGGGACGTTCCATTTCCCGACGCTTCCGAACGGACTGTTTTCAGCAGCGGCAGGCGAAGGTGGTGATTTTGAATTGTCCGGATACCACAACATTTGGGTTCGCGACAACATTCAAATCGCCTGGGCGCATCTGGCGGTGCTGAATGATGCGAAGATTGCGACGGACTGCATTCGGTCGCTCTCTGCATTTTTCGCGAAGTATCGATATCGTTTTTCAGACGTTATCGATGGCAAAGTTGATGCGTCAGATCCCATGCATCGGCCTCACATTCGCTTTGACGGTACACACCTGACCGAAAATACTGAAAAATGGGCACACGCTCAAAACGATGCGCTGGGGTATTTTCTTTGGCTGTCATGTCGCCTCATCATTCGCGGCGATTTGAAGGTTGATGAAGTCGACTGGGAACTGTTCGCTCAGTTTGTGCGATACTGGCAAGCCGTCGAAGTTTGGCAGGACGAAGACAGCGGCCATTGGGAGGAAGTCCGCAAAATTGCCGCATCGAGTATAGGCTGTGTTGTAGCATGCCTATCATCGCTGCGGGAGTTGATGAATCAAGCCACGGTGTGCAAACATCTGGCAGCCGGGGCACATCCAATCGTTATGTCTGATGTTGATGAATTGCTGGAGAAGTGTCGTACGGCATTGCAACAAATTCTGCCGGCTGAATGCATTCAACCCGATCCGCTTCAGAACCGCCGTTACGATGCCGCTCTGTTGTTCCTGATCTACCCTCTGAACGTGATCGGCGATCGAACGATGGAAGACAAGATTCTGTCTGACGTAACGACGCACTTGCAGGGACCGTATGGAATTCGTCGCTACCTCGGCGATTCCTATTGGTGCGCGGACTATCGGACACTGTTAACTGCAGACGCGAGAACGGCCGACTTCAGCGACGCCCAGGGGGCTCGCGATAAATTACTGAAGCCCGGCATGGAG
>JBDNFT010000090.1:0-6652 GCA_041689695.1 Planctomycetaceae bacterium
AAACAGCTTTCCCTTTTGATAGGTGGCCCGAGGACTCAACAGTTTCGCAGCATCGTCACGTGATTGCTTGTCCGCGAACGTCAGAGCTATCGCTAACGGTTCCGGTTGACTTGGAGCGTGTTGCAATGTCACGGCGACCGCCAGATTGCACTTCGCCATCACCTCAAGGTTTTTCTTCTCCGTTGGATCAAGTGGTCGTGTGGTCGAGTCGTTCGCTTTGGTGTACAGCGTGGCAAATTCTGTTGGACGGAAGACAGCCACGGCGAGCGCGTTCGCGGGCACGTACTTCGCTTCCAAATCAGCAGCCGAAGCCGTTTGAAGCAAATCACCGCCCGGCGGACGTAGCCCAACCGCAAACAGTGTGATTGCGATGACTGCAACAATCGAACTTAGCATCAACGCCAGCGGCGCGGGTCTGGGCAATAATTTCAAAACGCGCAGCATCGAAATTCTCCAGAAAAACGTTCGGCTCTGATGCTGATTGCATCATTGCGAGACTGACAATCGACCTCGCCACAGCGACCACCACTGAACCAGTGCCCCAACGCATCTGCATTACTTTAGAACACGATAGACCTCCACGACAGCAAACTGAGCGTTGTCGGCATTATATTTGTTATCGCTGGGCCAAGACAAAATCTGTTTTCGTTCGGTCGTTGATAATGACTTCCACGGTCGGCTCAGCAGAGTTTTGGGCGTTTCCAGCACGCCAGATTTCAACAGATCATCAAATCGAGACGGTTGCACGTAACTCGTAAATCCATAAGACCCCGGCATTCGATAACGCAGAATCTCGCCCCAGTTCACGACGATGTGTGTGATCCCATGAGCAGTAAGCGTATCTCGAATCGCATCCGGTGGCAACATGCGACGGTCTTTGACGGGACACCCGTTGTCTTCAGGAAGTGTTGTCCATTCTTCAAACAAACAGTCATCAAAGACAGTGTTGTAGACGAACGGAAATGTGGCGTCGAAGACTTCTGCTTCGCCGACCATCAGAACTTTTGCGTCTCTCGGAAGCGAGTCGTTTAGAAAGCGAATATCCGATCGGATCGTTGTCTGACGAGCAACATCAAGATCCATCAGCCCGACGTGAAAGCCCACTAGGGCCGTACCGCAGAAGCGAATATTGAACAGAGTTACTACAAAGATCACTATCAGCAGAAATGTCTTCCAGACTTTTGATGCTGACAAAAGCCATGCCGTACCTGCCGCAAGACTGAGCAGCGGAATCAATGGAATCCAAAATCGATCAATGCGATGAGTCAACGCCCACCACGTCGCGAATCCCCAACACAGAAGGCAAATCACAACTGGGACCGTTTTGTTCCGCCGCCAAAGCAACACCGAAGGAACAGCCAATGCGAACAGCAAGCCGCTGGTCCACTTGTTGTAAACGGCAGCCCCGAGAATGTGTTCCGGGATGCGGAGAAGATCGTGTTCCGACGCCGCATGAGCGGGCTTCCAGCGGGCGTTCATCTCAAGCGTCCATTCGCTGCCCCCAAACACTCCGTAGGCCAGCGGATAAACGGGGTTTCCCGTTTCGACAAGATTCTTGAAGAGCCACGGCAGAATCATGATCGCCACGCCCAGACTGAATGCCGCCGCAACACGCAGGAGCGCACTCCTTTGATTCACATCGTTCGACAGAAGCTGATCACGCGGCTTCCAAAACTGTGCAGCGATCAAAATAGCAGTTGGCAAAATCACCGAAATCAGCCCCGTGTACTTCGTCGCCATCGCACTTCCGGCGAGCACTCCGCAGAGCATTGACGCTCCGAACGCGAGCTGCGGCGTTTCTCGAATCAGTAACGCCAGCATCGTCGCAGCGATCAGATAAAACGTCAATCCGCCCTCAGTGTAAGCGATCAGCGAGATTCGGAGCGTCCACGGCGTTGTCAAGTAAATCAGCGTTGCCAGCCACGCCACATCCCTGCTGATCCAGCGGCGGGCGATACTGAAGACACTCAACGCGCTGAGCAACTGAAAGCATGCCAGCACAATTTTTCCCACCAACGCGCCGTGCCACCAATCATTGGCAAATACCATCCCGGTCAGACTCAGCATCTCAGTGAGAAACGGAAAGCTGGTATACACGTTGTGTCGCAGGAAAGTGATTTGTCCTGCTTGAAACCATTCCTTCGGGCCCTGAAGATGGTATTCGCGGACATCAAAGTCAGTTGGCGGCGAGACGGAGCCCAATAGCAAGTAGATTGCGAACGGCACGATTACGAGCAGCGAGAGCGTGACAACAATCCGTGACGTTCGCTTTTCTGTCGTCGGTACTGTCAGCAGGCTCGGAACTGCGCTTCTGGATTTCCATCGCAGGAACGTCGCCACAGCAAGACTTACAATGACAGGAATGCAGATCATCGTCTTGTTGAGCTGTCCCGCAAGGCCACAAATCAGCGTCACTGTCGACAGGATTCCAAGCCCGACACCAAACCGAATCACAATCTGTTCTGTCCAGTACAGTCGATGCCGTCGCAGCGTCACCAAATAAACGGCGTCTCCGTGAATCGCGGCGAGAACCAGAATCAATGCCGCAGTACCAAAAAGTGGAAGTCGCTGCGGCAGATACTGCAATCCCGATTGCCGCATCGCAGGCGAAGGATCGGACGCCCCATCGCCAAGTCCCAGAGCCTCATCCAACATTATCGCTGAAAGTTCGATTCGAGACACATCAGGATCGCTGATTGAGCTTTTGAAGAATAACCACAGAAAGGCAACAATAAACGCAGCCGCGATCCACGCGATGAATGCGGTGCCGGCAGCCGGAGATTGCTTTGTGGTGCGATTCTGAATCAAAAGGAATTACCGTCGGCTGTAAAAAATGTGGCTGATACTTCACGTGGCCCAAATTCTCGTTCCGAGGCTCCAGCCCTGGAACGCACTGCACTTGGAGGCTCCTGCCTCCGCCAGAAATCCCGGTAGGCCAGAGCCGAATGGCATGAACTTAGTGAGCGGCAAGGCGCTAGCCGCCGGTAGATACAACCGGCGGCTAGCGTCTTGCCACTCACTTATTGATCGAACATTCATACCCATCGTACGCCACCAGAGCGTTAAAACGAAAACGGCTTCCGGAAAAAATCCCGGAAGCCGCGAGGTTTTGAGTTACAGCGAGGAGGTTACAGAACAGGAAGCAGTTCTTTCCCACCTCAGGTCGACGTGATTACCGTACCATTCCAAACAGACCAGCAAGGCTGCTCTTCTTTGACTGATTGTTGTGCAGTCGTGAAGGGAAGAAGGCCTGTGGATCAGCCGGTGGAGCTGGTGCAGGCACTGCTTCTGGTGCTGGAGTTGGCTGGACTGATTCAGTAGCTGGAGCTGAAACCGGTGTTGTTGAGTAACCCGTGGTTCCACATCCAGTGCTGCCACATCCAGTGCTGCCACATGTGCTGCCGCAACCAGCGTCGGTGCACCCATCACAGCATCCGTCAACAATTTCATATCCACAAGCTCGCAGAGCCTGTGATGCTTCACGGCGAACCCATCGGTCGCAGTCAGCCAGTGAGCATGTCAGAGCAGAAATCACGCATGGGTTGCAGCAGCATCGGTTACGGCGAACCTGGTCACCGATCTCGTCTGCAGCTTCGCGGCGAACTCGTTCGTCAGTGTCGTTCAGACCGTAGACGAAAGCGTTCATAATTTCTGGATGGCAGCAGCAATCGTACTTGCGGCCAAGTTTGTCCAGAGCTGACTTGCGATCTTTCGCATAGCAGGCAGTCATAGACTTGTAGATCAGCTTTGCAATTTCGCAGCTATCGTCGTTGCAGCAGTCGCATGTCTCGCCACAAGCGTCGCTTCCGCAACCTGTGCCGCAGCCGTTACCACAAGTCGCTGGGGCACAGCAGCTTGGGTCAGCGTTGCAACCATTGCCACAGCCGTTGCCATTGCCACAGCCGTTGCCATTGCCACAACCTGCACCACAAGCAGCTGGAGCACAGCAGCCTGGGTCAGCGTTGCAACCATTGCCACAGCCGTTTCCGGAACCTGCACCGCAAGCAGCTGGAGCACAGCAGGTTGGGGCGCTGTTGCAGCCATTGCCACAACCATTGCCGTTACCACAACCGTCGCCATTACCACAGCCAGCTGGGGCACAGCATGAGTCTGGAGCACAGCAGTTGTCGCAGCAAGGCGGTTTAATGTCTGAACATTTCCGCTGGTACGTGTACACATTCGTGTGGCACGGACGAGCTATCGTCGGTTTACAACAAGCTGGCTGACAGTCTTCAGCACAGCCACAGCTTTTACATCCACCAGAACTGAAAAGCCCGGCGTTTGTCGAGCCCATCATTCCGGCCAGTGCAAAAGCCGCACTGAACATACTAATCCATTTCATCTTCGCATTACTCCTTTTCAAGGAAATCGTTCCGTCAACCACCCTGATCGCCAAACATCCGTTTCATTTGACTTTTCAAAATTCGGCAAACCGTTGCCGACTCCCTCGACCTGCGGCGGGACCTTCTTCTCAACCTCGTTAGCACGTCGCTGCTACTCAGAGTTCGGACATTTGGAGAGGCGTTGCAATGGAGGATTTCTCACTGGCATCTTTGGGTAGCCAGGATCTCCGTGATCCCGGCATACCTCTGCAGTCCGAGGGATGCTAGACCTATCGTCGAACGAAATTCGATGTCTTGAATTTCCAGAGCTGTTTGGCGGGCAAATAGTTTTCGCGTTTCTTGCGTTCAATCTATCGATCGTATCGGCTGGAGAACCTGCATGTGAAAGCGCCGCCGGAAAACTCAACCCGCCCTCCCAGGTCATGTCACAATGGGAAATCCACACAGAAGTTTTCCGGACTCGCCGGTTCTCTCGCATTTAACGTGGCACACCCTGTGACGCACCAATCTGCAGCCGAAATCGAATATCAGCGTTTGCCAAAACGCGAAACGTAAGTCTGCCGCCGGTCAGACAGCGTTAACTTAATGGGTTTTCACAACCCGAAACGTCAGTGAGGGATAACATTACCTGCATTTTTCGCAAAGCATCCCTCGCTGACGCAGCGGGTTCTGATTAAATCAACACGCTGCAGAGGAACCAGAGAGTTGCGACGAACGAAATACTAATGGGATGAACGAAAGGGTCGGGAGTCGTTTTGGGAGAGTTGCTTGGAAAAAACGCTGACGTTTCCATCAGAAAAAGTCTCCCGACCCTCTGCGAACTCAGCCATGATCATGATCATGGGAACCGTCACAATCATGCCCGGACTCCCAGCAGCCAAACGGATCTTCCAGCCGAGACCAGGACGATGGACCGGATTTCATTTCACTCTCGGTGAGCAGGCACGCATCCAAAGCCTTGCGAGTTGCAGGAGCATCCAGATCCTGACCAATCAGAATCAATTCCTGACGCCGATCACCCCAAACTTCATCCCAAACAGAATTCAGTTCCGCCATCAATTCCGGATCTTCGCTCGGCCACTCTGCTCGAGGCGTTTCTGCCCACCACGCCCCGCCAGGTTCAGCTGCCAAAACTTGTCCAACCTGGGACCAGAATCCAGCGATGGAGTTCTTAGTCGCTAACCAGAAATACCCTTTTGAACGCAGGATATTTGGAGCGAACTCGCCGTCCATCCAGAAGTCCCAGAACCGTTGAGGATGAAATGGCCGACGAGCGCGATACACAATGCTGGAAATCCCTAATGCATCCGATGAGCCAGTTTCGTCACTGGACAATACCGATTGCCACGCATCAGCAGCCGCTGCTGAATCCGCTTGGTAGAGACCAGTATTGATCGCGTCCGCTGCAGATACTCCACCGTGCTCGATATCCAGTACTCGAGCATCAGGATTCAACTTCCTTAACACTGCGAGAAGCAGACTGACCTCTTCTTCTGAAATCAGATCCGTCTTGTTGAGCAAAATGACATTTGCAAATTCAATCTGTTCGATCAGAACCCGCGCAATGTCTCGATCATCTTCAATCTCCGATCCAGGACCGCGATCACGAAACTCCTCGACGCTCTGAAAGTCATCCTGGAAATTTTGGGCATCGACAACGGTGACCATCGTGTCAATGCACAGGCCACTCAACTTTTCAGTGTCATCATCGTTAAGCGAAAGAGCTTCGGCCACCAGCGTCGGCTCAGAATCGCCCGATGCTTCGATCAAGAGATAATCGAAAGCCCCCGTCGCAGCCAGATTCATGGCCGCGTTCAGCAAGTTAGCACCCTGAAGATCGTTGCTGACAACTCCAATTTTCAGGCCCGCGCTATTCTTGACAAGATGCTCAATTACGGCAGTCTTGCCAGCACCCGGGAATCCAGAGACGATCGTAACAGGCAGGCTATTCATGGTAATCTGAGAAAAGAGCGGGGAATCTTAGGTTTTCGGATGCTGCGGCAGTCTACCAATCACAATTCTCAGGCTGCCCATTGCGGCACAGGAATTGATCTCAAAGTCTCACCTCTGCGAAGCCACAGGTGCCGCCAACAGGGATCTCAACCCACATTCAAGCATTCGCAGATCAGCGGCAACACAGCAGAGTCTGGAGCACGCCTGAACCTTCCCATCTTGCCATCGCAGGTGAATAACTGAACAAATGCTCTGTTCCTCTTGAGGCGTTTTCGGAAACCGACCTAAACTCCGCCGTTTCCCGTCATATGAATAGTCCCAACACAAGATCTCGATAAGTACGTCAGGCTTTCCAG
>JBDNFT010000091.1:0-2637 GCA_041689695.1 Planctomycetaceae bacterium
AGTCGATTTTTGCAGGTGTGCCAGTCAACGTGACGTTGTTGTTTTCTCGCTCGCAGTACGTTGCTGCCGCCGAAGCGTATCTGCGCGGGATCGAACGGCGCATTGCTGTCGATTTAAATCCTGAAGTCGGCTCAGTGGCGTCAATCTTTATCAGCCGCTGGGACGTGGCCGTCGCGGACAAGGTTCCGGTTGAACTGAAGAACCAACTTGGAATTGCCGTGGCGGGACAGACGTATCAGGCGTACCGCAGTTTAATTGCTTCGCCGCGATGGCAGACCATTTTCAATGCCGGAGCCCGCAGTCAGCGATTGCTCTGGGCCAGCACCGGGACCAAGGACCCCGACGCCGCCGACACTCTCTATGTGTCGGCGCTGGCCTCCCCGAGCACCATCAACACGATGCCCGAAGCCACATTGAACGCATTCGCTGATCATGGAGAACTCGGCGAGTCGTTGCCCATATACGAGCGTGGCTGCGACCAGGTCCTGACAGAATTCTCCAGAGTCGGAATTGACACCGACGCCCTCGCGGCACGGCTCCAGGACGAAGGGGCCACAGCGTTCGTTAAATCCTGGTCCGGTCTCATGAATTGTATCGCATCACGCTCTCAGGAACTCAAACACGTCGGTTGAATCTGGAAAGGGACAAACTTGCGAACCAAAGAGTACTGATCTGAAAAGTTTCATGCAGGACAAACTCATCACCTAAAAATAGTTTATCCGTCAACGCGGCCAGCATATGGCGGAAATTCGCAACTGGAAAAGAAGTGAGCAATGAATCAAACCCCACAAACGAATCGTCGTATCGTGTTAAACTCGCGTCCTCAGGGTTCTCCTGTTTCAGAAAACTTTCGGTTGGAAACAGCCGAGATTCCCAAAACGAAGGCAGGCGAAGTTTTACTACGAACGGCCTATATGTCTCTGGACCCTTACATGCGCGGCCGGATGAGCGACAAGCCGTCGTATGCACCTGCGGTGGCTATCGGAGACGTAATGGTGGGCGGCACCGTTTGTCGCGTAGTTGAATCGCAGCGGCCGGACTATGCCGAGGGCGAATGGGTGCTCGCCAACAGCGGATGGCAGGATTATCACGTGTCCAATGGAGCTGACTTGATGCGATTAGGTAGACATCTTGAACGTCCTTCGTTAGCGTTGGGAGTGCTCGGGATGCCCGGGTTCACCGCCTACATGGGGCTGCTGGATATCGGCCAGCCAAAAGCGGGTGAGACCGTTGTCATGGCGGCGGCGACAGGCGCGGTCGGTTCGGTCGTGGGGCAAATCGCCAAGTTGATGGGTTGCCGCGTGGTTGGCATCGCTGGTGGTCCGGACAAATGTCGCACTGGAGTTGAAACGTTTGGCTTCGATGCATGTATCGACCATCACGCAGCGGATTTTTCAGAGCAACTTTCCCGTGCCTGCTCAAAAGGGATCGACGTTTACTTCGAAAGCGTCGGCGGCAAAGTGTTTGACGCCGTACTGCCACTACTCAATACGAAAGCGCGGGTGCCCGTTTGCGGAATGATTGCTCATTACAACGATACGAAATTGCCAGGCGGACCCGATCGGTTGCCGCTATTGATGCAAACACTCTTGATTAAGCGAATCAAGGCACAAGGCTTCATTATCTTTGACGACTATGGCCCACGCTATGAAGAGTTCGCCATTGCCATGGGCTCGTGGGTCAGGGAAGGCAAAGTCAAGTCTCTGGAAGACACCGTTGACGGACTGGAAAACGCCCCCAAGGCATTCATTGGTCTGCTCACTGGAAAAAACTTCGGCAAGCTTGTCATTCGTGTGGCTAAGGATGACTTGGAATGAAGGCACCAACCCCAACGACCGTATGAACCATAACGACCGAATGAAAGCCAAAGACCGTTTGTATTTGACACTCAACAACTTTCACGAAGGTAGCACTCCGTGCTGCAACACACATTCCTTTCAGTTTGAAACACGAGGCATAAAATGACACAATTTAATTTGCTCACTTCTCAATCATTGGCCGAATTGGCATCGGTCCAACAGTCGCCTTGTCTGTCGCTTTACCAGCCGACTCATCGTAGTCGGCCGGACAACCAGCAGGATGAGATTCGATACCGCAATCTTGTGAAGAAGTTGGAGGCATCGTTGCGGCAGACGTATTCGGCGGCCGAAACCGAGCTCTTCTTAAAACCGTTTACCGACCTCTCTCATGATGATTCGTTCTGGAATCAGACTTGGGACGGGTTAGCCGTGCTGCGTGGGCCGGGGCTGTTTCGAGTATTCCGACTTCAGAGGCCAGTCGCCGAATTGGTCGTCGTTGCAGACAGCTTTCACATCAAGCCGCTGAGACGCTTTCTGCAATCGGTCGCTCATTACCAGATTCTCGGCTTGAGCCTTCAAAAGATTCAGATGTTCGAAGGAAGCCGCGAAACGCTCAACGAAATCGAACTGGCTTCGGGTGTCCCACAGACGATCGAAGAGGCACTGGGCGATGAACTGACCGAACCTTTTTTGGCTGTCACTTCCCACGGTGGTGTCGGTCAGGCAAGCACGTCCATGCACCACGGCCATGGAGGGAAAAAAGATGAAGTCGACGAGGATGCGGAAAAGTTCTTTCGTGCCGTAGATCGGGCGGTGCTTGAACATCATTCCCGACCAT
>JBDNFT010000092.1:0-3486 GCA_041689695.1 Planctomycetaceae bacterium
ACACTCAAACGGTGAGTCCGCCGTAATCACGCCGGACTCCAAAGCCGCGATTGCAGTCACAATTTTAAACGTCGAGCCTGGCGGCAATGCCATGCCGGTGAATCTTGGCACGAACGGACGACGCGTATCGCTGTTGACCGCTTTCCACATGTCCTTTGAGCCATCCACGAACATCGACAGATCAAAGGTCGGCGCACTGGCGGCTGCCAGCAATCGACCGGAATCGGCTTCCATCACAAGGATGCAGCCTCCCACCGGAGTCGGCTGAGAATCCGCCGCCGCAGTATCCACCGTCGGATCGTCACCAACCTGCGCTGCAGGCAGCAGCAGGTGCGGTGCATCACCAAGTGATTCGGCAAGTAACTGTTCGGACAGTTGTTGCAATTTTGAATCCAGCGTCAGGGTCACATCACGGCCACTCACTGGATGTCGGATGATTTCCGACGAAATGATTCGTTGACGACGGTCGCGAATGGTTCTCCTGATTCCTGCCACGCCCAACAACTGATGATCGTAGCTGCGCTCGACTCCCGAACGCCCGACTTGCGCACCGTTATTGGCAAGGTCTGCCAGCGTGACATCTTTCGACTTATCGTCAGACAGATCCGCATCGCGAACATTCGTACGGACGCCAACCACATGTGCGGCCAGCGAGTTTTCGGGATATGTACGGCGTGAAGATCGCGTGACGCGGACGCCGGGAAATTTCTCCGGGTGCTCGTTAATCAGAGCGGCCACGTCGAATCCAACATCATCCAGAACTTGATGCCACGTCTCTTCTTCGCGCACAACAATCCGATCGTCTTCGGTGCGTGTCGGCGGAGTTGTAAGAGCCGTTCGAACAGACGCGGCGATATTCAGCAGCAGGCCGGCATCGTCGTCGGATTCAACATCGATATCTGTAAGGACAGGTTTCGTCTGACGTCGATTTACGGCATCGCTAACACGCTGCACACGTTCCTCCACCTTGCTAAATCGTGCTGTCAATTCTGAAAGTGGCGTTTTGGTGGCGTTGGCAAGCGTGTCTCGCAGCGCCTCGCGTTCTTCACGAATTTGATCTTCAACCTGTGACACCAGACTCGTATCTCGGCGTTCTTCCCGGCTCAGTCGTTGTCGAACCTGCAATCGCAACCATTGAGGATCGATAGCATTCTGAAGCCAGCGGTAATGAACCTCCACGATGTAGACATCAACGTCTGACGCCAGCACGATTGAATCGGCAAGAATACGCCCGTCACGAGCTGACAGCAGCTCATCTTCTGAAGACGTCACCTGCAATGCTGCAAGATATTCGCCAGGCAGCCGTGTCTGAACCCAATAGACTCGAACAACAATCAAACTGACGGCGGCAAGAAATAACAGTCCAATAGCGTTGAGTCGCAACGAACTTTCTGAACCAATGAACTCAGAGGATGCTGTTTCGTCGGCGTCAAACACTGTGTTCTGAAGTGAGTTGAGCATTGCGGGCTTCAGGCCGATCGGACGTCAGGCTATCTAAACATCAGGCCGTGTGAACTTCCGGCTGCGACGGTTGCAATACTTCGGGAGCCGGAAAACGACCACGGTTGCGAAAGCGTTGCCACCAGCCAGCTTTGTGCAGCAGCGGGTCGTCAGCCGAAATGACTCGAGACTTACCGCGACGCGTCACAAGCCGCAGTTGATTGTCCGCCAAGACTTCAGCCACCATCCAGAATTTGTCAACCAGGTAACTGTAGTCATCGCCCATGCGTGACGGGTAAATCGACCTCGCGCGAGGTCCAGGCATTGGGCCTTGCTTGGGAAGAGTGTAGACGACTAAATCGCCAACTTGATACGGGTAATGTTGCACGGCAGTCACCTTAAACCCAAAACTTCATTTCAAGGAAGTCACGGTGAGCGAAAAACGATCGCGAATGAAGGCGCTCCGGCCAGATTCACAAAGTCTGAGGAATCAATAGCGTTTAAACCACAACTGACAATACTAAAACGCTTTTGTTTCGGCCAAAAACGGCCCAATTCTCGTTTTTATCCAGAATGCGTTTTTGACACAACAGGAATTTTCAAGCTGCCCGCTGCCACATGGCAAAAATTCGAACCTTCATAGACTGTGCGCCCCTGGAACTACTGAACAACAAGAGTGGCCCTCGCTATCTGGTCAGCAGCAGCGGCGCTTCAATGGGAATGAACCGAGTGGCCGCCTGAATCAGGCTGGCCGCCGTCAGTTTCCTTGCACCGTAAACTTCCACCTGAACGTTATGGTTGTCTCGAAGTTTCTTGACGACAAGATCAAAATCACCGTCACCCGACGCGAGCACAGCGACATCGACTTCTCTGGCAAGTTCGATCATATCCAGCGTGATACCGACGTCCCAGTCACCTTTCGCCGATCCGTCGCTTCGCTGGATGAACGGCTTGAGCTTCACTTCGAAGCCGATGGATTTGAGTATCTGCTGAAATCGAATCTGCTGAGGATCACCACGATCGATGGCATACGCAAAGGCATGGACAACTTTTCTTCCCTTGGTGACCGCCTCCCAGAACGCTGTGTAGTTGAAATGACAGCCAAAACTGTCTTTCACAGTGTGAAAAATGTTCTGCACATCGACAAAAATTGCGACTGTTTCCATGAGTGTTTCGCTGGTCTCAAGTGGGTGGTGTTAATGTAATGAGCCGCAAAGCGCTAGCTGCGGGTGAGTGTATAAAAACAAGAAAATTGTTTAACCCGACTCGAAGAGCAGGTGCGGAGTGCCCCGCCTCCTCTTCGAGTCGGGTTAAACGGAAGCAATCTCGCCTGACACGAAATCACTCCACTGCTAGTGTCCGACAGCTTAGATGAGTGTGTTCATTTTGATATCAAGCTACTCGGTCTGATTACACTGCGATTTCGGCAGTTTCTGCCGAAATAATTCGCTAAAGCATTTCGGCAGAACTGTTTACGAAAATCATATCGTGCGTGGCACCATAACTGTTCTTGATTGATAACGCGACACCACGAACGGATGTCGCAAAACACTTCAATCAAGATGAAAGGGAAATGGCCATGAACACGAATCTGACACGCGGCGTAACTTTGCTTGCGCTACTACTGACGACAGCCTCTACAACCCAAGCCAACGATATTGTGAACTTCCTGAACGCGATCAATGGCAATTCTGGTCGCCGCAACGCACCTGTTGTGGTTCAACCGGTTGCAAATCACGGCCACGAACATGGCGGTGCCGCGTATGGCAATCAAGGTCGCAGCGGGCGTGGACCGGGAGCTCAGTTCGGAAATTCGGGCACGCAACGGCCTGCAGTCAACACTGTGAACACTGTCAATCTACGACCAACTCGCTACGTCGCGCCTCCTGCACGCAGGAGCAGTGGCTTGCAGATCAGTCTGCAGTTTGGAGCGGATGGAAGACGAAATCCATATGCTGGTGCCCCAGTTTACATTCCAGCACCACGGCCCGTGCAATTACTTCCGCTCGTTCCAGTTTATCCATCCTTGCCAAGGCATCCTCATGT
>JBDNFT010000093.1:0-10369 GCA_041689695.1 Planctomycetaceae bacterium
ATCGTGTGAGCTGGGATCATGTTTACGGATCATGGAAGAAGGCTGGGTTCAAAACCGATGCCTGTGTGATGTTCGAAACTCACAAGCCGGATGCATGGCATAACCTGACTGCAGATTCACACCGCTATGGAAAACTATTCGCGGAGAACTTTGGGCCTTCTTCAAAACTGCCGCTCGTGGAATCCATTGAGATTGGCAATGAGCCAGGCAAATACAGCGATGAAGATTACCGTCGAGTTTTCGAGAACATGGCCAAAGGTGTTCGTGAAGGTGATCCAAAACTGAAAATCGCCACGTGCAATGTCAATGTGGGAAAGAGCGGGGACTATCATAAATCTGTCGCATGCGTGGCAGGTCTTGAATCCTTGTACGACATTCTGAACATTCATTCGTACGCAATGCTGGAAGAATGGCCGACATGGAAACGATCCTTTCCGGAAGACACAGCATTGCCAAAGTTCATGCGTGACATTGATGAACTCATCGCATGGCGAAATGAGCACGCAGTCGGCAAAGAAATCTGGCTCACAGAATTCGGCTGGGACTCGTCCACGAAGTCACCAAAGCCCGACGGCGACTATGCCAAATGGCAAGGCAACTCTGATATCGAACAAGCTCAATGGCTGGTGCGAACATTCTTGCTGCTGGCCACAAAGGATGTTGATCGAGCATATCTCTATTTCTTCAACGATGACGACGCTCCGCAGTTACACGGCGCGTCTGGTATCACTCGAAACTATGTTCCGAAGCCTTCGTTCTACGCCCTTGCACATCTCTACGGGATGCTGGGCGATTATCGATTTTCGCGGATCGCAGACGTGGCGAACAGCGAAGCCCTGGTTTACGAGTTCGCACACGAATCCGACGTTAACAAATTCATCTATGTTGCGTGGTCACCAACCGGCACCAACAAGACAACGATGGTGGAAATTCCTGCAACAAACATCCGCGTGGATTTCGCGGAAACAATGCCGCTCGCCGCGGGAGTCGCGGCACGAGTTGAGCTATCGTCAACAGACGACACGATAGAAATCATGATCGGAGAATCGCCGACGTATATCGTGGTGACGCACAAGTAGATCCTTTCTGCCGGAAAGGACTTCGCGGCGTGTCGCGACCAGACCAGACCCACTTTGCCCACAGGACAACGCGACGCCGTTCAGCGGACGTTCGCTCTTGGGTTCGCCTTGCGGCGAAAGTCCTGCTCGGCAAGCATGACCTACCGACCATTGACATGACCCACAATGCTAGGCACCACAGCCGTGGCTGAATCACAGGTTTCTATTCTTTCGGCTTTAGAAATTTAAGAGCATATCGGCGGCCGAGTTGGAAACCGGTGTGCTGGAATTCATCTCGTGTATTCCCCGATGGGCCGCCGACAAAGTTGGTACTCGTAATTGGAACTCCCAGCAACACCTTAACCGGAGTGCCTTCATGTGTGAGCATGAAGAAGTATGCGGCGGCGGGAAGATCGTATCGCCCGCTGTCTTCATCGTAGTGGGAGATCACCGTATTGACCCGTCGGCCTTTGGAAGCAATGGACTCAATACTACCATTGCCGTCATAAGCTTCTTTGCTGATTTCCCACGCCTCAAGTCCGATCGGCTGGAGCACAAAAACCGCCTTGCCGTCCTGAACGATTTCCGTACCCATCAGGTCAAATCCGACCTTTTCTGCCTCCGCGACGATTTCATCTATCCGAGCCAAACGTTCTTCGCGGGACAGCTTCAGAAAATGGTCGGGAAGGCCACCAATTAACCCCGTGTCCAGGTCATAAAAACACATTTCCCAACGTTGCCCTGTTGCTGACAGAACGGATCCCAACGAGTCGTTGTTGCTGCCAGAGTTGCTGTCGAGCGGAAGGTTTCGCGAAATCCGAGGTGGCAGTTCCGGTTCATTCACCAGCCTGATGCCGACTGTGGCGAACGCTTCGTCCGTGATAAACTTCGCCCAGTTGGCTTCCCAGAAGGTCTGCCATTCAACAGATGACTGATTGTAGAGGCGTTGTCCCAGTACGCTGCTTCGCGAAGGTCTGCGTTGACGGTCGTCCACATTATACAACTGATGCAGCGCATCCTTGTGCCCGGTCCATTTTTCCAGAGTCGGAAATACTTCGTTCACGGGACGGCCATAGTGATAACCACGTTCCGGGCCTCGGTTGGGATCGTAGTTGTCAGAAGAATGATGTTGCTGCATGAACTTCAGCAACTCCGCATCCTCACAGTGATATCCCATGTCGCTGCCATCAGCACCAAAACATTTCGGAATGGCCCGAATCAGTGCCGGCACTGCTCGTTTATCACCGATGCCTCGCAGCACAAATGGAATGGATCGCAACATCAGGCGGTCGTCCTGCGCCGTTTTGTCGAGAGCATCAGACAGCGCCGACACCGCATCTGGACCGATTTCAATCAGTGATTTCATCGTTATTGTATTGGTGCAGCACCTGTTTTTGACCATAGTCCGGGTGGTACACACACAGAAAGCGTTTCGCTTCCTCACGTTGCAGTCCAGGAATCTCAAACTGGCCTTCAACGTTCGTCAACCCGTTGTGAGAAGCCGGGATATCAACGTTCAATCCATTGCGAACGAAAAGCGCTGCTCCCTGAATCGGCTTGCCTTTCTCGTCAAGTACAGTTCCGCGAAGTGTGAACGGGCTACCCGAAAGCGTCACGTCCAGATTGTCATCAATCGCCGCACCACTCCAGGATTTCATCACCACCGAACTTCCACGGTTGAGTGAAAAGACGGCCACAAAGCCAACCGAGTCCGCTGATAAGTCGCGAAGGAATGGCGGCATTTGAGCTGTCACGTGAAACTTGCCCTCTCGATCGGTTGCAACACTGACAACCTCAGCCGTCTTATCCATTCGTCCAGCACCCGCACGTCCGCCGTACACCCGAATCCAGACCCCTTCCAGAGCCTCGTCCTTTTCATTCCGGCAGATTCCGCGAAGGTTGATGCACTCTCTTGGGGGTACTTCGTCTGTGATGACAGCATCCAGACCAGATTTTTCAACAGGTTTGTCATCAGCAGCATGGCTTGTTGAAGTAAACCAAATAGCCGCAATCGCCAATCCCAGTGTCAGAATTGCCAACGCAGCGGCTCCAGCACTATTTGTATTGTGATTGGCACCAGACGTATCGACCAGACGACGAACTCGGTTCAGCAGCGAACCGCCGTTGGCACTCAACGCGAGTTTTGAAAGCGCAGCGGCAGTGCGAAATTCTTCTACTGCAAGCAGGGCTCGACCATAGTCCGCTCTGTTTCCGAATGTTGACACCACCAGATCGTCGCAGCAGTTTTCTCGTTCGATACGAATGCAGTGCGATAGCCACCAGACAGCCGGGTGATAGAAGAACATGGTTTCGATCAGTGTCTGCAGCAGGTTGACCAGATAATCGTGACGACGAACGTGAGCCAGTTCGTGGGCGATAATCGCTTCCAGTTGAGACGCCGGCACATTGGCAATGAAACTGGCCGGCAGCAAAATCACGCTGCGAAAACAGCCCACCACGATCGGTGACGAAACGACAGCGGACGCCAGAATTTCCACTCGGCGCGTCACCTGAAGTCGCTCGGCGATTCGTTGCAGAGCCTCGCGCACAGATTCCGCTACGGGCGAAGTTCCGACTTTGCGCAATCGGCAAACATTCAGCCAGCTCCAAAGTGGCCGGATCGAAAACAACAGCACTCCACTGCACCACAACATAACAATCGTCGATAGCCACGGCTGCAGAAATTCAGCCAGACGCTCGAACCACGCGGAGATCGGCTTCTTGTCGGCTGAGACTGTTACAGGAGCGGCGTCAGCTCGATCAACGACAAGTGGTGGATCGACAGCGTGGCTATCAAACACGAGCGACGCGGGCAAATCAGCATACGCCAGCAGAACATCATGCGGACCGGGAAAGCCCGAGGTAACCTCGGCCATTGGCACAACGTTCGCCACATCGTCGGCGGGTTTCGGCAGAACAAACCACGTCACAGCCGAGGTCGCCGTCATCAAAAACAATCCGGCCAGCAGCAACACGTATCTCGCTGTCGCAGACGCTTTTTGCAGCAGTCGATTGGCAACAAACACGAGCGAAGCGATGGCAGTGAACTGCCAGACGGAATGCAGCAGCACCCAGCCGGTGTGTTCGATCAGAATCTCCAAAAACGCAAAGGTGATGCCGGTCATGTTATTTACCCTCCAGTTCGTCCAGCAGCCGACGAACTTCGCCCAGCTCTTCGGACGACGCCTTTGCAGACTTCAAAGCATGCAGCACGAGGCTCATTGCCGCTCCGTCGTAAACTTTATCGACCAGATCTTTCACCATCCGTTTGCCAGCAGAATCCCGAGACATGGCGGCACGCCAAATATGAGGCGATGCGTTTTCGTCTCGCTTCACTAATCCCTTTTCCAACATCACCGACAACATTTTGACGGTGGTGGAATAGTTGGTTCCCTTCGCTGCATTCAGACGAGCATGAATCTCCCGCACCGGACTGGGACCAAGCTCCCAAAGAATCCGTAATATCTGCAATTCAACTTCGGTTAACTGCGACGCAACTTGCCTACCCATTGTTCCGCTCCTCCACGATAAGCACATTCACCGTTGAAAAAAAGCCAACATCGGCAGCGAATGGTCCACTCCCACTGAGACCACACCCACCTTCCGCGCGCGAATGACAAACACACAACTCTTAACCGAACTCCCGTATAGCGAACGCATTCGCCATAAACGCAGCGAAGATATTCGCTGTGTCAAGTCGTCCGTTGGGCGTGTGTGGAATTTCGAATCGGCTGTATTACGTCACGATATCCTTGTTCCGGGGCTCCTGCCTCGGAACACACTGCATCGGAGGCTCCTGCCTCTCGGGATTCCCAATGGCGTGGACTTAGTGGGCGGCAAGGCGGCTAGCCGCTGGTGATACACAATAAAACGCTGGCAATACCGGCGGCTAGTGCCTTGCCGCTCACAAAACCGTCACTAAGTCCACGCCAATCCCCGGTATTCCTGTTGGAGGCAGGAGCCCAATGGCACTTACTTTCACATAGTAGACCTCACTCTCCGAGTGAGGCAGGCCGCAAAACGTGGCCCTTGGCATTCGTCACTCGGAGAGTGACGGCTACTTTAATCGCAAAGTAAGTGCCATTGGGCTGGAGCCCCGGAACGAGAATTGACAACCTCAAAACATGCTGCGTCAGCGACGCGGAATCGCACTCGATAGTTTCACCGTTCAAGCGATCCGCAAATCGCGACACGTTTGTTCGTAGCTGGCTTCGAGATCGAGCGGGATTGCGAGGTCATCGCTCAGCCAGAGCGGCAACACGGGCAATAGACTGCCGACGGTGAGCGGATAGTTCCACGATTCGAGCCAGCGTTTCAAGCCGTGTGGCCGCCAGCAACAGGATACCGCATAAATGGATTGATGATTGCCGTTGACTGCCTCAGGCTTCTCGCCAATCCACTCCAGCATCTCGTCGTAAAGATTGAAGTCACGAACCGTCACCAAATCCACCATAACGACAGACACGTGCTTTCGCAAAAGCTCCGCGCATTTGGCAACAAACTGCCGACGACTTTCAGGACGATCCTTGTTGCCCGGGCTGATGATTTCAATTGCCGCAACAAGTTGTCGGCCTCGCTGTGTATCGTAAATTCGGACTTCGTATTCGTCGAAATCCGCCATTTCCGTTTCGATGGCCGATGTCGGTTTGGCTGGAGCCCAGACGGCAGTGGCGAGTCCGCTGGAATATTGATCCTGCCGCACACCTTGATTAGCAAGTTCATATGTACCGATGTCAATTTCTGCATGAGCCCCCAAGTGAATACGCGGGCCAGCAATGTATTGTGGCGGGAGTATTTTGCCCAGTTGTTGAACAATCAATGCAGGCCACTGGCCATGAACAACATCCCACGAAAAATTGTCGTTCAGCGGTGATCGAAAATGGTCTCGGAGCGGCATAATACTTTCCCTTATCTTTGCCGGATTCTACCACCAGTCCATATTGCTCGCCAGTCGCGTCTTTCCGGCGTGACAAGACTTTTGTATTGTTTTCCACAGGATTCCATAAGAGCTTCTGCCCGACGCCGGTTTCTCGGTATACTTCCCGACGTATTGGATAAATCGAATAATTCTGCAACCAATTTGGCCGACGGAACGATGCCGCTCAAAACCGACACACTTGAAGAACCAGTGCTGAACCTGACGCCGATGATCGACGTCGTGTTTCTGTTGATCATTTTTTTTATGGTCGGTGCGCGGTTTACTGAGGAAGCTCAGGATCAGCAATACGATGTTGAATTGCCGACCGCTTCGGCAATTCAGACAATGAGTCGCGCGCCGGATCCTCTTGTCATCACAGTCTATCGATCCGGTCGCATTCAACTGAAGGATCGAGAGCTGGATCAGACTCAGCTTGTGCAGGAACTTAAAGCCGCGAAAGCCGCGTACGCAGATCAGGCAGTGCTGATTCGAGGAGACGGTGAAGGACAGTATCAGGCCATCATTGATGTCATGAATGCCTGCCATCAGATACAGATCAAGAAATTCTCCCTGGCATTTCAGCCTCTTGAAACAAGTTCATCGGGCTCACCATGAACGCACTTCGTCAGTTGCTCCACAAGCTCACCGACGGCGCTCCATTGAGCGGCGATGACGTCATCGCGCTGGCATTGTTGCTGACAATGTCTGCCTCGCTCGCGCATCTACTGACCATGCTCGCCACGCGCTGGGGTGATCGAAATATCGCGTTCAAGTCGCTGATGGCTTCTCTGCTTATTCACGGAGTCTGCTTCCTTGGCCTGGAAGTGTTTGAGCCTCTTTCACTGCGCAAAGCGGGAGCCAACGAATTGCCACCGGAACCGCCGGAAGTCATCACAGAGGTACTCGTCGAAAGCGATTACGATGTGAAGTTACCGCAATCTGGAAACGTGCCTGTGGCGGATCGTCCAATTCAGCCGGAGATCGAACTTCGCCGCTTCGAAGACATCGGTCCGGAAATTACCAAGCCGGAAATTCCGGATCGCGTGCCCGACAAATTGGAATCGCTGACAACGACGGTGGATGATGTGACGCAGTTTCAGCAGCAGCAAACGACTGAACTCGCTCTCCCATCAGACGCTGGAGCAGAAGGCCCCAAGCAAGTGGCGGCCGAAGATCCGGCTGCTGATTTGAAGACAGCGTTTGAACAAAGCATGGCGGACGTCTTCAAGCCGGAAATGAGCCGTACGCAACCCATCGCCGGACGTCCGGACAATGCCGACCAGATTGAAGACCCGTCGCGTGTACTAACGGCACCGGAAATGAAATTTGAAATCAGTCCCGATGACGTTGCGATGAACCTCGCGACCAATTCAGAATCATCTGTCGAACTTCCACCGGTGATCGATGATCCGGCAGAATCATTTGCCAGACGAACAGCTCCCATGGCAGACACGGAAGCCATTGATGGCAGCAACGCTGACCCAACAAAGCCACCAACAAAATCCAGCGCGAGTACATTTCAGTCACGGTTGCCCCGCCCTCCCCGGTCGGTTCCGGATCGAGATCCGGCCGAACGCCCGTCACGCATGACTCACGATATCCCCCGCACAACGACTCCGCTGACCGATAGTTATGATGACGTCCGAATCGGAGACCTGGCACCAAAGCACAGTGATTCCCTACAATCCGGCGCGCTGCTGGCGGACAGTGTTTTGCCGACAATTCGGCGTCGTGACAACCCACCGTTGACCTACAAGCTGCGAACGGAAAAAGCTCGCCGCGATGCAGCGGAAAGATTCGGAGGTACAAAGGAATCGGAATCCGCCGTCGAACGAAGTCTACGATGGATGGCAGCGAACCAGTCGGACGATGGCCGCTGGGACGCGGATGAATTCGGTTCCGGAAAAGTCGGCTTCGACGAAAACGGAGTGGACCGCAAATTCGCAGGCAAAGAAGCAGACACCGGGTTGACTGCGCTTGTTATGCTCAGCTTTCTGGGAGCAGGATATACGCACGAAGAAGGTCGCTATGCAGTCGAAGTCGATCAGGCTCTCGACTGGCTGATCAGTCAGCAGGCCGATGACGGAAACCTGTGCGGTAACGCTGAACATTTTGCTCGCATGTATTGCCACGCAATGGCAACGTACTCTCTGGCGGAAGCGTACGGCATGCAGAAGGAAATGATCCTCGGCCCCATCATTGATCCCGAAGCACTGCGATTTTCAATGGACGCGGGAGAATTTGCGGCAGCTCAAGTTTCCAGTGCCGCCACATCGCAAAATCTCTTGAGTATCATTGCATTGAACGGCACTCCACGCAGTATGCAGGCCAACCAGATCGCGTACTCAATTCGGCGCGTCGATGATTTACGGCTTCGAGCCGCGCTGTCTAAAGCGGTCGCATTTACGATTCGACAGCAGGATGCCAAAGGCGGCGGCTGGCGGTACAAGGAAGGACAGGAAGGCGATGTGAGCATGCTTGGATGGCAATTGATGTCCCTGAAAAGTGCTGAAATTGCTGGCGTGAACATTCCCGAAGCTGTTCGAACACGCATGAATGGATTCATCGAAACTGTGCGGCAAGGGAAAAATGGCGGGCTCTTTGGATATCGTCGCAATGTTGTGGCCGGCGGTCGCAACTCAGAACCGATCTCTGCCACGATGACGGCGGAAGCATTGTTCTGCCAGCAGATGCTTGGCTTCCCTCGTGACTCAGATGCGAATACAGAATCGATCGCCTGGCTGATGCGCAATCCACCGCGCATGTCGGACGCGAACTACTACTATTGGTACTACGGCACACTGGCGATGTATCAATACGGCGGCAAACCATGGCAGGACTGGAACGGCACGGTCCGTGACCTTCTGGTCGAACAGCAAATTCAATCCGGGCCGATGGCCGGCACGTGGGATCCCAACGATGAATGGGGCCGCTACGGCGGACGTCTATATTCGACAGCACTGGCAACGCTGACTCTGGAAGTTTATTACCGCTTGCTGCCGTTGTATCGGATGAATGAGACGACGGACGTGAAGCCGTAACGGCTGCGTTCGACCGTGTGGCCAAGGTTGGAACACAGCGTACTCTCGGGCAACGCCGTGACGGATCTTCAGTTGCAAAAAAAACGGTCGTTTGAGAAATCAGAATGCGACTCAGGCCTGAAAGGCCGACACAGGTTGGGTGTACCCATCGCATTTTGCGGTGTCGGCCCTCCGGGCCTTTGGTTCTCTTGCTCGCAATTCCGGGGCCTCACGGCCCCGGCACAGGATGTGTCGGCCCATCCGGGCCTGAACGCAAACTTGCCTGCACACGGCACATTGGATCCTCCGAGGCTTCCTTCGCTGTGCTTCGTCCAGCCCCGGACACCCCCGTCGTAAGCACACCGTCCGAAGTTTTTTATGCAAAGAGATTTGTTCACGGGTGCCCATCAAAACAGTAGTGATCTCAACACACTCGCCGCAAATCGAAGCATCAACAACGCGGCGGCACCCGCCAGCACTGAAGCTGACAGTAACAACAGCAGAACTTCCGAACCGTGCAGCATCGCAATCGTCATGCGGCTGCAGCCGAGGCGAAACATGGTCTGCATTTCGGTGGCTCGGAGACGCATGGAGAGATTGACCACCAAGCCCAAAAGCAGGCACGTAACAACTCCAGCCGCTATGGAACAAAACCATGCGAGCTGTTCGATGCGAAACACGATACTCAGCAGTTCATCGATAACTTCCGGCGGTTTCAAACACTGAGCACTGGCCTGTGACGACGAGTATCGACCAAGAATCTGCGTACGTGCCTTTTCGGTCTCCGGGACAGCAATAATCGCTGTCAGCGGAAACGAGCCGGGATCGCCGTGGAAATGGAATGAATCAATATTGTCCTTTGTAATCTCGGTGAATGGTAATACGGCGGCGTTGGCTGTCACGGAACCCGAAGCTGAATCATTTTTCAGCAGGAGTTGTGAATCCGTCTGTGTATTCAGCTCCTGATGTCCGTGCCCGATGCCGTCGATGACCCACGTTGTTCGCACATCAGTAAAGACAGCATCGTCATCAGGAGAATGTGACTGCGACAGAACTCCGACAACCTTCATCTTCAATGGATAATCACCGGCGAGATTGAATGCATTGCGAGGTGCCGAAAGAATCGAATCACCCGGCCGCAGCAACATTCGGTTTGCAACATTGCTGCCGACAACGCAGTCTCCCAGCAATGAAATCATTTGGCCGCTGGCGACATTCAAACGACGGAACTCAAAGTACTCCGGCGACGTTCCAACGATGACCGCACCTTCAATTCCCGGTCGCGACTGCGTGCGATACCGAACGTGCAGTGGAATCGCAAATGCCGGTGCGCTCGCGGTCGAAAGGTCATCGATCGAATCGACTTCGGCCAT
>JBDNFT010000094.1:0-12255 GCA_041689695.1 Planctomycetaceae bacterium
CGAATGACAACGTCTACGCCTAAAAATGGCAGAACAGCCAGGTGTTTTTCGCTCTGAGATGGAAGTTTGTCCGGTGTCAGGCAGGAAATCTCCCTCAACGTTAGGCGATTTGCCGCGCATGTTTGGAAGTGCAGCCGCTGACTGGGTAGACTGTCGTCCATTAAAAACTGATGCCTGCGACCCGCAGACAGCCTGACTGTCGTGGATTGCGAGCGACTGCATCCCATCTGCATTCACTTTATCCTCACCCTGGGAGTTTTCATTTATGGCATCTCGATCATGACGCGGATTTTTGAAACAAGCGAGCCTTGCAGGACTGGCGACCGCTGCGGCACCATATTGGTTTGCACCATCATCGTTTGCGGCCCCGTTTCGCAGCCCTAACGACCGACCAATCCTCGGTTGCATTGGCACAGGCGATCGCTGGAACGCGGTTGGACCGAATGCCATGCACTTTGCAGATTGTGCGGCTGTGTGTGATGTTGACAAGGCACACGTTGAAAAAGGAAAAGCCAAAGCTCTTGAAATGCAAAGTAAGCCGGGGGCAGAACGCACTGTCGATATGTACGAAGACTATCGAAAAATCCTGGATCGGCCGGATATCGATGTCGTCACGATCGTAACACCGGATCACTGGCACACTAAAATTGCGATCGAAGCGATGAAAGCCGGTAAGGACGTTTATTGCGAAAAGCCGCTGACGCTGACAATCGACGAAGGTAAGCAGATTCGCAAAGTGCTGGATGAGACCGGTCGCGTGTTTCAGGTTGGCACTCAGCAACGCAGCGAAATGGGTCTGAAGTTCCTGCACGCTGTCGCTCTGGTCCGTGAAGGTCGCATCGGCGAACTCAAGACTGTCACTGTCGCCATCGGTGGCGCGGAATCAAGCGGACCAATTGACATCGCCGATGTTCCGGCCGGACTCAACTGGGATATGTGGTTGGGGCAGGCTCCGGTCACCGAATATCGCTTCAAGGATACGGGCAGCAAGTATGGCAAATCTCGGTGTCATTATGAGTTCCGATGGTGGTATGAATACTCCGGCGGCAAGATGACGGATTGGGGCGCTCACCATGTGGACATCGCGGCATGGGCATTTAACCTCGAAAATACAGGGCCAGTCAAAGTGGAACCAGTGATGTCAAAACATCCTGTTCCTTTTGAAAACGGCATGCCAACAGATCCAACACAGTACAATGCCGCGACGGAATTTCACGTCAAGGCTACCTTCAAGAACAATGCTGTGCTGCACATTCGTGACAACGCGCAAGATCTGGGATTTGACAACGGGTTGATGCTGGAAGGAACCGATGGACGGATCTTTGTGAACCGTGGCAAGCTCACAGGGGCAGCCGTCGACAGTATGAAGGACAATCCGCTCAAGGAAGAAACGCTGAAAGCACTCTATAAGGGCAAGCAGCCGGGCGATCACATGAAGAATTTCTTCGAATGCCTTGTTGACCGGACTCAGCCCATCAGCGACGTCCACAGTCATCATCGTGCGATGACGGTGTGCCATCTGGCGAATATTGCAATTCGACTGGATCGAACACTGAACTGGGATCCGGATACGGAGCAGATCGTTGGCGATGCCGATGCCGCAAAATGGCAGGCTCGCGAACAGCGCAAAGCTTACGAAATTCAGGCTTAGTAGTTTGGCTTTTGCGAAACAATTTATTGGCCACAATGGTGTTGGTTTCTGCGAAGCACGGTGGGTTTATTCAAACCTGCCGTGACTTCATTTTGGTTCGGAGATGTTCATGGGTGAAAGTACAGCCGATCAGGATGGGACTCCTGGGCTGTCGAGCTTCGTCGATGTATTTGATCGCAGCGACCTCTTTGATTGGATCGACAATCAGGCTGTTGTCAATCTGTCGTCTCTGGGGCAAAAAACAGGTTTTTCGAGTGTCGAGTCTGTGCAGAAATCGACAGGGATCTCTCTGCGCCGCTTGTTAAAACCTGGCGTGACATCAGTGGATCTTGCGGCGGCAGTGTTTGACAAATTGTGCCGCGAATCTGGTTGGGCTCCGTCTGATTTTTCAGTCGTGATGCTTTGCCATTCAGGTGTCGATGACGAAAAGGCTGAAGAGCTTGCGGCCGCGATTGCCTGCGACAATGGACTGTCTCCACAGTCTGTGCTTGCATTCAATTTTGGTTGCAGCGGTTTTCTGAAACTACTTCAGGAAGCGACGCTGCTGCTGGCAGATCGTCGCAACATCATACGCATTGCCTTGTTGAATGTTGAAACGCCCGAAACGTGGCACGACGGTTCTGACAGATTGTTTTGTGGCATTGTGTCAGCCGGGGCCACCGGAGTCGTTCTTGAACGTAACGTGGGGCTTCCGGTTTCGGTGATTCGTGCAGACGATTTTGCCATTCCATCGTCATTGCGACCAAATCCAGAACCGCTGTTTCGTAAAGAAACGGGTATCGTCTATTCGTTTCGCGGCGAAGTCGTCAGCCGTACAGTGATGCGGATGAATGCCGAGACTGTGTTTCTGAACGGCATTGAATTGATGCTCAATAACCTTCGTTCGGCAGTGGCTTCTGTTGACCTTCGGACTGGCCAGCGTGTGATCGTAATTCCGCATCAGCCAAGCGGAAAATTGCTGAGGGCTCTGATTGCTGCCGCGAAGCTGGAGTATCCGGACTTCGAGTTCCTGAACAACCTGAACGAATTCGGCAACACTATTTCTGCTGCTGTACCGACCATCATGGCTCGCCTGCCGCAAGTACTGGCGCAAAATGGCCGCAGACAGATCCGTGAGGGCGATCTGATTATTCTGCTGGCTGCCGGTATCTGCATGCATGAAATTGCCGACCACATGTCGGCAGGACATGCTTGTATCGAATGGGTCTCCAGTGAGGTTCCGATGGCCCACGTGGCATCCAGTGCGATGGCAGGCTGAAGTTCCCGAAACAGCATCCCGAAAAGTCCGTCAGGCTTTCCAGCCTGACACGCAGCAGAACAAGTCAGCCTGGAAAGGCTGACGTACTTGATTTCGGGACGGTTCCGAAGTGACGAAGGTGTCGAACGTGCAATTAGTTCAATCATTGATGTTGAGTCTACTTTTCGCAGCCACGCTTCGTGATGCGTCACTTGCACAGGAAACTGGCAAGAAGTCACCATAGAAGGCGGATCATATCAGATGACAGATTTTGCTGATGTCCCCGACGATGTTCGTGCAAAGCTAGCGGAGTACAGGACGATCACATGTCTGCCGGTACAGTGGGGCGAACAGGATGCATTCGGCCACGTCAATAATATCGTCTATTTTCGCTGGTTCGAATCCGCGCGAATTGATTTGCTTAATGCCTGTCCCTCGCAGGTCTCGATGAGCGGTTCCGGTCTCGGACCGATTTTGGCGTCCATCAAGTGTGACTATAAACGCCAGTTGCGTTTTCCGGATACCGTTTACATCGGCTCGATGATTTCACGCATCGGTCGTTCCAGTGTCGACATCAGCCACGCCATCGTCAGCCGCGAACAAGGGCTAATTGTCGCTGAAGGCGTTTCGGTGATAGTGGTCTTCGACTACACCGCTCAACGCGTGACACGAATTCCAGATGACCTGCGGCTGCAGTTTGAAGCGGCGCCAGGCGGTTGAAACGGTCGTGCTTCAGGCAAGTTGTTCTTCCGAAACATGATTGCTTCACGAGTGCTGCGGACACCGCACTACGAATACAGCGGAGTGATCACTTGCCCTGCGTTGATTCGATGAGGGCGACCGATTCGGTCAGTCATCATGCTCTCCGGATCGATTCCGAGTGCTGTAAAGATCGTCGCACCAAGGTCCGCCGGATACCAACCGCGAGTTGCTGGGTAAGCCGCCTGAGCGTCACTAGCTCCGATCACCTGACCTCCACGAACTCCTGCGCCTGCGAAGACGGCGGAGAAAACTCCGGACCAGTGATCCCGTCCGGCACCAGGATTGATCTGTGGCGTACGACCGAACTCACCCACAGCGACGACGAGCGTCGTGTCGAGCAATCCGCGTTCATCAAGATCGGCCAAAAATGTTGCAAGCCCTTTATCGAACGGCGGCAGTAAGCGATTCTTCAATTGTCCAAAGTTATCGCCATGAGTGTCCCAGTTGTTCATCGTTCCCATATTCGCCTGAATGATGGGCATGCCTGCTTCAACCAGTCGCCGAGCCAACAGCAACGATTGACCAAATGAATGGCGACCGTAGCGGTCTCGCACTTCCGCAGGTTCGCGATTCATGTCGAACACATCGCGAAATTTGCCTGCGGCACCGAGAAGTTGATGAGCCTTCTCAGTCGATTTGCTCAGAGACTGCGATGCTGACGGTTCCTGCAGATATTGATGCTGATCATCCAGCGCAGAAAGCAAATTGCGGCGGTTCTGAATTCGCTGATTTGTTAGATCCTGCAACAGTGTGAGTTCGTCGATATTGAAGTCTGGTGTGTTAGGATCTTTGGTCACATGCCATGGATCGAATTGACTTCCCATGAAGCCCCCGGTTTGTCCGGAGAATCCATAGCCGTTATGAATGTACGTTGGCAACATCACGCCGGATGGCGCGCCGTCTTCACGAGGTCGCAGTGCCTGCATGGTTGCCGAATAACACGGCCAATCCGCGCGGCTGGCCATGTGAGTCGCGCCGGGAGGAGTCTGATTGACGCCCGTCAGCACAAAGTGTGTCGCATGTTCATGACTTGGCAAACTGTGAGTCATCGAACGCACGATCGCGAATTTGTCGGCCACCATCGCAAGGTGTGGCATATGCGGACCGATCTGGACTCCGGCAGCAACTGTATCGATCGGACTAAATTCACCGCGTACTTCTGCTGGAGCATTGGGTTTCAAATCCCACATATCCTGATGCGCCGGCGCGCCGCTGAGAAACAGAAACACGACACTCTTTGCTTTTCCGAACATCGGACCAGATGCCAGCGCCGCGCAAGCCGCCCGACCAGGTGGAAGACCGGAAAGTCCAAGGCCGAGTGCTGATGAGAATCCAACCTGCAGGAACCGACTGCGGCTGATGGCTGCAGCACCGTTGTGTGGTCGAATGTTTCGCATCGGAAATTCCGGAGTGGAGTCAGCGGCAGGAAGGAAATGGCAAAACTAACGGCAGGATGTGCAGCACCCTCGAATATCGATGATAAGCAATACGGTGCCGGAAAAACGGAATTCAATTCCACCTGCCAGATCATCTGACAGTTTTTGAGAGCCGCATGAGTGTCCTGTTCTGTTCACGAATTGTCCAGCAGATAGCCTGTGCGTTGCGCCCATCAAGCCCTGGGTCGGACCAGACGGAGTATCGCTCCGGCATTGACCAGACACCTGCCGGAACAGCGCTCCGCTTGGTCCGGCTTTCATAAGTTGATAGAATCGCAACGCTGGTCATACGCTTCGTTCAAGGCGGTGACATCGAAATCCTTTGTTGCGCGGACGTGATTATCGTGGCCGAACCAAGCATCTCAAATGTGTTTTTTATCCTGGCATCACCAGCAAATACTCCAGCATCACTGAACAGTGCGAGCCGTGGAATTTGCTCGTGTGTGAAACTTATCTTGACGCTGTGTGCGATATCGATCTTACTCGTGACTTCGACGTATGCAGCGGATGAAGCGAAAACCAGCGAAAGCGACCGCACCGTTCAGGCGGGCGTGCCCGAAGGCAAGCTGACGTCGGGAAAATTCGTGGAGAGTACGCTATTCCCCGGTACGACTCGCGAATACAGCGTGTATGTGCCTGCTCAATACAAGGCCGACGAACCGGCAGCCCTGATGGTGTTTATGGACGGGTCGGGTTACGCTAAAAAAGATGGCGGCTTTCGAGTCCCCGTGGTGTTTGACAATCTGATTCAGCAGAAAGCGATGCCCGTCACGATCGCTGTGTTCGTCAATCCCGGCAACATCCCGGCGACATCACCAGGAGCCAGCGACCGCAGCAATCGCTCGTTCGAATACGACTCAATGGGTGATCGACACACCAACTTCCTGATCGATGAATTTCTGCCCGTTGCGTTGAAGGGTTTGAACGTATCGACTGATCCTGCCCAGCGAGGCGTCTGCGGAATTTCGTCGAGCGGCATTTGTGCGTTCACCGCAGCGTGGGAACGCCCCGATCAGTTCGGCAAGGTACTCAGCCACATCGGCAGCTTCACCAACATTCGCGGCGGCTGGGCCTATCCGGGACTCGTTCGCAAGAGCAAGGACAGGCCGAAGACAATCAAGGTCTACCTGCAGGAAGGCAAGGACGACCTGAGCAACCTGCACGGCAACTGGCCGCTGAGCAATCAGGATCTGGCACAGGCTCTGCAGTTCGCTGGATACAAGTACAAGTTTGTGATGACCGATGGAGGCCACAGCGGCAAATGGGGCGGCGAAGAACTCCCGAATGCTCTGCGATGGTTGTGGGACGACAATGCCGAATCCACCAACATGCCCATCGTCAACACCAAGCCCGAATGGGTGCCTCATCCGGATGCCGTCGCCAACGCCAGCGTTCCGAAGGGCACCGTTGAACAAATGGAACCCTTCGAATCGAAGGTTTTTGAAGGCACAACTCGCGACTGGTCGATCTACGTTCCGGCTCAATACAAAGCCGACCAGCCAGCCGCTCTGATGGTGTTTCAGGATGGCGAAGGTATGAAGAATGTGAACGGTCGCTGGCGCGTCCCCGTGGTATTCGACAATCTGATCGCTCGCGGAGACATGCCGCCCACGATCGCGGTGTTCATCAATCCCGGCCACGAAAAATCCAAGCCGCAGGAGAAGGGCAAACATTCCAACCGCAGCTTGGAATACGACAGTCTTGGCGATCACTACGTGCGTTTTCTGACGGAAGAAATCATTCCGGAAGTTCGCAAGAAGTACAACATTTCCGACGATCCCGAAATGCATGCGATTGGCGGTTCGAGCAGTGGAGCCATCTGTGCCTTCACCGCAGCGTGGGAACGCACCGACGTCTTTCGCAAGGTTTACAGCAGCGTCGGCAGCTTCACCAATCTACGAGGCGGCAATGTCTATCCGGCGTTGGTTCGCAAGACGGAACCGAAGCCCATTCGAGTCTACATGGCTGACACCAGCGGCGATGTCGACAATCAATTTGGCAGTTGGTGGTGGTCGAATCTGCAGATGGCGTCGGCCTTGAGCTACATGGGCTACGACACTCGCTTCGATCAGGCTGAAGGTTACGCTCACAACGCCGACTTTGGCGGTGCCAAATTTCCCGAAGCGATGATGTGGCTGTGGCGAAAAGAAAAGCACAGACCCGTGATCGACACCAAAGGCGATCTTGGCGGCGACTTAACTCTGCTGAACCTGCTCATCCCCGGCGAATCCTGGCAACTCGTCGCCGACAACCTCGGCTTCGCAGATGCTCTGTGTACCGACAAAGACGGCAACCTTTATTTCTGCGACATGAAGGCTCCGGCTGTGATCCGCATCAACACGGCTGATGGTTCACTCACCGAAATCAGCAAAGAAAGCGTCAGTGGCCTGGAATTTAATCCGGATGGTTCATTGCTCTACGCATGCCAGGGTTCCAGGGATCGAGTCATCTCCATCAACCCATCCAGCGGCGAAGTGAAGGTTGTCGCTGAAGGAGTCAAACCCAACGACCTCGCCGTCACCAAAGACGGCTTCATCCTGTTTACTCAAACGGGCACATCACAAGTCGTCCGCATCGACCCAGCCAACGGCGAAGTCACGCCTGTTGATACCGGCATCAGCAAACCGAACGGCATCGCGTTGTCCAACGACGGCGGAACTCTGGCCGTTTCCGATTACGGCGGTACTCACACGTGGACTTTTCGAGTCAACGCTGGCGGAATCCTTGACGCCAAAATGCCCACGATGCCGATGCGTCTGCCGATTGACCAGAAAGGCGAATTCAAATTCAACGAAGCCCCGCCGTACATTCAGGTCGCCAAAGGTGACGGCATGGCCGTTGACAAAGTCGGCCGCTACTACGTCACCAGCGAACTCGGAGTCCAAATCTTCGACCCGACCGGTCGTCCCTGCGGAGTCCTTCCCAAACCCGACCCCGGCCAACCCCTCACAACCTGCATGCTGGCCGGAAGCGATCACAGCACTTTGTACATTGCGCATGGGACGAAGATCTATTGCAGGAAGCTGACGGTAGAGACGTCTGGTAAATAGCTTTTTAGAAGCGAATTCGTAGCAGTCTGTCATCATCAGTCCGACTAGACAGGGTCAGCCGCACTAAACCCAATTTGGGGTCACAAAGATCAATCGGTGCAGATGTTGTGGATGTGATGATGTATTGGAACGATGCCTCATCGGAGGCAAACAATGATTCCCAGCCGTGACTAACACGAAGCATTTGATGAAAGAGTTACTCTTCAATATCATTGCTCCTTGGGCTGTCATGAATAACGAAACGTGGATGATGTCCCAGTCCTGCAACACTGGAAATCATACATGCGAGGTCAAAGGACAGTACTTGTGCCATTACTGATAAAGCTGCTCCACTCGGAGTAAGTCTTTCGTCTACATCCGGCTCGAGACCAAAGGCTGTCAATTTCAACTTTCCGGCCGAAGGCACACCGAAGATCTCGCCCAGAACTTTTGCAAATAGGTTTGACATCGAATTCAAACGACGACTCTGGTCGCGTCGTACGGTTTCCTGAACCTTTCCAGACTCTTTAACAGCCGATCCCAATCGCTTTAACTCGCCGTCACACCAATCGATCATTGTTGAGGCTGACTGTCGATGTTTCACATCGTCGCCGTAGCTTTCCCAGCGACCGATCGCTCGCTCTATGCCGGCCAGTTCTTTCTCAACTCGACGACGTTCAGTACGGAGGCTCTTGCGAGTATCATCTGTTGCCGCGCGGAGTTGATCTCTCTCCTGAATTTTGTTGGCGAAAACCGTTCGTTTTTCCTGAATTTCTTGACGCAATGATTCGATGGTGTCTTCTTTTGCTGGATCAGATTCGGGCGTTATTCTATTCGCCAATTTCAAAGGACATACCTCGAAACTGCGATGTTCAAACGGCGATTCAGCGGCATACGCATGCGTGTGAACAGCTTGCTGTTTCGCTTCGAGCTGTTTACGAAGATATTCAATTGCAGTTTCGTGTTTCCCGAGTCCTCGGCTGAGTTCCTCGAGTGTCGTTCGAGCCGATTCTTCTTCGTCTTCCAACATGGCGATACGAGAATCGTTGACGGTATTCTCGCTGAGAGCCTGCAATTGCTGAATCTGAGTATCAACTTTCGATGAAAGTTGAGACGCGAAGAGTCCGTGCGTTAAATCCGATTCAACTTCAATGCCAAGCTTTAGTCTTAATTCTGAATCAACTGTGTCTAGAAACTGTAACTGCGTTCTTCGATCGTCCTTGACACAACGTTGGCTATCAAGCAGGGTCTGATGTTTTTTCCAAAGTGGCAGCTCTTCGATATCAATTAGATTCATGAGCCACCGAAGAATGCGTGATGCTTCGGTCCGTTCGATGACCACGCCCGATTCCGAGTCAGAATTTCGCCAATCATTGAATTGACGATAACCACACTGCCAATCTCGAGTGAGAAACCCAAGGACTTTCAACCAGTGATTTTGGTCCAGGTTGGCATTTGGTAACTCCGGTAACCCGCTCCAGCAAGCCTCTTGAATCGCGTTCGTGAATTGCTCAAACCCACGTCGAGCAATATGCTCGTCAAATAGCATGGGCCAATGATCGGCGTTAACTACAAACGGCTGGTTCCGGCGGTCGGCAGCAAACGGGCGAGCTAGGCACCAGTCCACATCCGCGACTCGCCAGTGTGCAATCACATAAGCATCGGGAAAATGATTGAGAATGCGACTTCGTTCGAGTCTTGGTGCGAAAGTCGGCTCGCCGAGCGAATACCGAATAAGCCGTGTGAGTAATGTCTTGCCGACGCTGTGCCCGATCACTCCAAGATCAGTCGCCAGACGAGGACTGGTTTGCACGATATTCAGTCCCCGGCGAAATTCGATCTCACGAATCGGCAAAGCACTGGCGTTAAGTGATGGCAATACGACAAGCCGCCGAATCCAGAGAACTGGCTCCTTTCGTTCAGCGGATGGAACAATTTGATCTTCTTCAAGCGGAAATAAGTTCAAGGTGGGCATCCAGGATTTCCTCGGTTTCGACAACCTTTCCCAGTTGCCGCTGATCTTCAAACACTTGTTTTACTTCCTGCAGTCGTTGCCTGTCAGCCTGCGAAACGGAATCCTGAAATGGCTTCGTCAACTTAAGCCTCTGCTGAACGTGTCCATTGTCGATTTGAATTTGTCCGGCAATCTCAAGTTCCTGGAGAACGTAGTCCAGACCTTCAAGAGTAGAGCAATCGCGATCCGTTTTCTGCCGGACTAAACTTTGTTCCAGCAATGACGCTCGAAGTTCGTCATCCAGCATCAGAATCAAACCGCCGTCGAGAGCGCTACGGGTTACTACTTTTGCCCAGTCACCAATCAGCAAACCAATGTAGTATCGAAGCCGGTTTCGTTCCAACCTCTGACGTTGCACATAATCGGGCTCAGCTGCAACCTGATCGTAATTCTCTCCACAGTGATGAGACAATGCTTTGACTCCAGCACTCACATCACAGCCATTTTCTGTTTCAGCCGCCCATTTCAGCCAATCAAGTGAAAAGTTGAGTTTCATAGAGCACCTTTATTCAGCAAGCTCGCAGCCTGAATCGCAGTCATTTCAAAATACATCAGACAATCGTAATCTGGATCTCGCCAGAAATCCTTCATTCCTCGTGCTCTGTAGAATTCCTCAGACTGCGGCAGTGAATGCAGGCCAATTCTTCCATCGAAATCCAGTTCAAGACTCAGTTGGATTGCGACCTGCAACATCATTGTCCCTAACCCTCGGAACTGAGGATTGGGCTGCCAGTCCTGTTTCCAGTTCCAGGGAGCAGTCTGTAGATAATCGACGTAGATGATAGACTCCCCGCGAGTAGCCGGGAATTTCGACGCCTTGTTGAGATCCACGAGCATTATGGCCTGTGTCATTGCACCGCATTCGATCACAAATGCCTGTCGTCCAATGATGCCCTGTGACCTATCGAGTTTGTCGGGCCAATTCCAATGAGAACTTTCCTCACGACGATCCGCTGGCATCTTTGCAAGTAATTCAGTCAGTGCGTGGGACCACTGAATTTCCAAATGTTCACGATGTCTTGGCTCTATCGTGTCCCAGAGTTGTGCTGTCTGACTCGAATTGGTTAACGAACCAGCAGTTCAAACGAAGCAATCATTGCCATCAAAGCACCATCAACTCCGCTTTGTCCTTGGTAGTCTTGTTTTCGATCAGCACTTTGTCACCTCGTTCGATCCTCGCATCAATTACCTGGTACAGTCGAATCGCCTGCCGAAGCAACGCAGTCTTGCTAAGTCCTTTTTTTTCGCAAAGCTCTTCTATCACAGCCATCTCTTGTTCTGTGAGTTTGAGTGTCATTGTTCGCTTTGTCATCTAAACGCCCAATAGTGGTATCGCACCATAAGAATCGAAGAATTGATCAATATTTAGCTACTATTTGATTATTTGTCAATTCAAAAATACACCAAATTGTAGTTAGTTAAAAGGTTTGCGACGTCGTGCTATGCGGAATTTACGACAGATCATGCGTAAATAGCTGCATTTTTGGGCATCGTACCTGCTGTTTACTGTATTCGCCCAACGCACGTCACAACGGATTCGCGGCTCGTGACTGATGTTGGTTAGTTCTAGGAATACCTGCTCTGATTAAATACGCTGGATTCGCTGGCTGATGATCCGACCATGAAGAATGCTGCGAGTGCCGACGCGGATGGAGTGCATTCATCGGTTTATCAAAAACGTCGCGATGTTGCCGAGGAATGTCTGGAGGACGGCGGAAACTTCTACACTGAATTGGCACTCCGTGATCGCGTTGCTCATCAGTTGGATCCAGCGGTCACGGGCGTTTTGATTGATGGCGAACGGGGCGTGACGCAGGCGGAGTTGGGGATGGCCGCGTTGCTGCAGATAGTCCTGCGGTCCGCCAAAACGAAAGATCAAAAACAGGCGCAACCGTTCTTCCGCACCACCCAGATCGTGAGCGGGGTACATCGCCCCCAGAATGTCGTCATCGGGCACCTGCCGGTAAAACGCAGCCACCATCGTAGCGATACCGTCGGAACCAATGACACTGTGAATCCGGTCTTCGGTAAGTACTGCCTGGTTGTTGGGTGTCGAGTCTGTCACAAGAGCTTCACTGCAATAGATTTGTCGCGGATCACGGCTACTTCTGTTCTTTTTGTTTTTC